>JAJBVF010000167.1 GCA_020859965.1 Clostridiales bacterium | reverse complement strand
ATTCCTGTTCAGAGACGCCTGCCATCATCCGCAGCCCAAGAATCATAAATTCTGACATATCATCATCAATCTTGAGAACTTCTATCTCCACAGCATCGTCCAGACGCGAAGCGTTTTCTGCATGGACAAGTTTCTCATATTCTCTGTGATCAGTCGGTTTTTTGATACGAACCGCAGTAATATGCCCTTCTGTATCAGTTGTATATTTTAAATAAGAGGATGCACCAAGTCCAAATCCCATATATTCTATTCCGCGCCAATAGCCGATGTTATGACGGCACGCATAGCCCGGACGGGCATAATTCGATATTTCATAACGATGCATCCCGGCTTCCGCGAGCATCTGTTCTGTCAGCGCATACATTTTTCGTTCATCGTCCTCAGAGGGCAAGTATTGCGGCTGCTCTCCATCTGCACGCTTCCGATCGTCCTCGAGATATTTTTCATAAAACGGCGTGCCTTCTTCAATGATTAAGCTGTATGCCGAAATATGCTCCGGCGCAAGCTGTAAAACCTGACGGAGCGTATGCTCCCAGGAATGTACGGTCTGCCCCGGCAGCGCTGACATCAGATCGATATTGATATTGGTAAATCCCGCTTTCCTTGCCGCTTCATAAGAGTGCAAAAATGTTTCCCAGGTATGTATCCTGCCAAGAGCCGCAAGCTCTCCATTATCAGCCGACTGCAGGCCGAAGCTGAGACGATTGATGCCACAGTCCCGGTATGACGCGAGCTTCTGTGTCTCTGAAATACCCATGTCGACAGAGATGTTTTTCAGACATAAAGATTTCACTGATTTCTCCGGACTATTGAATTTTTCCGGCACTTCAGTCATGTCTGCCTGTCCTGAAGATGCGCACAGTTCCGACCATCCGGACACAAGTGTTCCAGGATTACATTCAAGTGTTATTTCCACATCCTCCCGAAACTGAAACCGGGAGCGCAAAGCGTCCATGATCGCCGCAATCTGCTCCACAGATAATATGGAAGGCGTTCCGCCGCCAAAGAAAACGCTGGTGACGATATATTCGCTGCAATCCCCTGTTTCCGAAGCACCGCCTAAACGTGAAGCGTTTTTTGCATGGGCGGTGCAACCTGTCCTCGCCGGGTGACATCCTCGCTCTTCGGGCGGGATATCCGCCGATGCGCAGCGAGGGGGCACTACCGAAGCGCCGCCCAAACGCGAAGCGTTTTCTACATAGGCGGTGCAGCCTGCCGGGCTCCCGCTGCGGATCTCCTCCAGAAGCGTCTGCACATAGCGGTCACGTCGCTCCCGATTCGCCGGTGCGGAGAGGAAATCACAGTAGGCGCATTTTTTTACACAAAATGGAATGTGAATATAGATTTCCAGTTCTCTCAAATTGACTGACCCTTCTTTTCAAATCCAAATTTCTTTCTGAACACGAGAAACAACACGATACAGATAATGGCAGAAACCGTTGATCCCGCAGGCGCTGCCAGCCCCATCGGATACAGGGTATCCGGATAAAGCTTTGTCGCCAGATAGGCACCCGGAATCCGTACCAGCAAAACGGAGATCAGATTGTGCGCAAAAGAAAACCCGGACTGGCCATAGGCACAGAAAAAGCCACTGAAGCAAAAATGAATGCCTGCCACAATGCAGTCGAACACATAGGCACGCAGATACTGCCCGCCAAGCACACGCACAGCCTCTTCCGAAGAAAACAGCCCGACAAACTGCTCCGGAATGATATGGCAGATCACCGTGCAGACAATACCAAATGACACGGAAATCACAACTGCATAGAAAAGAGTCTGTCTTGCCCGATCGTGACGATTTGCCCCGCGGTTCTGCGCCGCGATCGCCGAGACGGAAGACAACATGGCCGACGGCACCAGGAAAAGGAAACTGATAATTTTTTCCACAATGCCGACAGACGCCGCCACATCAACACCGCGCCGGTTTGCGATCATAGTAATTACCAGAAACGAAATCTGAATAAAACCATCCTGGCAGGCTACCGGCACACCCACCTTTAAAATATCCGACAGAACTGCCCGTTCCGGCAGGAAATCTTTCCGTCTGAGGAAAAAATCAAATCCCACAGATGACGCAGCACGGCTTCGCCGTAAAAAGAACAACGCAAATACAACACTGCTGGCCTGCGAAACCACCGTGCCAAGCGCCGCACCGGCAGCTCCCATCTGCAATCCTCCGATAAACAGAAAATCAAGAACAATATTCAGTACACAAGCCACCCCGACAAAGTACATCGGACTTCTCGAATCACCCATGCCCCGATAAATGCAGCTGATCACATTGTATGCCGTGATAAACGGTATCCCGATAAAACAGATCGTCAGATAGACTTTCGTCTGTTCGACCGCTTCCGCTGGAACAGACATCACCGTGATAATACCATCTGTCGCCAGCAACAGCACGGCCATCAGCGCGACAGATCCAATCGCAAACAGCGTCACCGAATTTCCTATGATCCGGGAAGCGCGCTCTGTGTGCTTACTTCCGATTACTACGCCAAGTCCTACTGTCGATCCCATTGCCAGTCCCACGATCACAACTGTGATCATATGCATCACCTGACTTCCAACGGATACCGCGGATATCGCGGCCGCACCATTGTACTGCCCGGTCACATACAGATCCACCATCCCATAAAAAGTCTGCAAAAAACAGGAAAGGAGGTACGGCAGCGAAAACCGCAGCAGTACCTTCCATACGCTTCCCTTTGTTAAATCCTTTTCCATTTTTTCTTTTATCCTTTTCTGTAATAATACTATACCCCATATTCATCCAGAAAGAGATGCCGCACGCCATCCTGCTTCCCTCCGAGGATCGTATTCAGATTGA
>JAJBVF010000500.1 GCA_020859965.1 Clostridiales bacterium | reverse complement strand
TAACGCCCGCCAGGGGTGACCCTCGGACAAGTGCAACAGAGATATACCGCCCCGCCAGTCGGGGTAAGGGTGGAAAGGCGAGGTAAGAGCTCACCCGTCGCGTGGAGACACGTTGACGCTGTAAACTCTATTCGGAGCAACGCCGTGGAGGAACAGAAAGGCTGACCCGGCCGTTCCGAGGAGGCGGCTTGAGCCTGCTGGCAACGGCAGGCCACAGATAGATGGTCGTTTGAAACAACAGAACCCGGCTTACAGGCTCGCTCGCAGCAGAGAGCAACGGCAGTTACTTTTTTTGAACCGGTGTGCAATTATTATATACAAGATACAAGGCGAAGTGAGAGAAGATTGCGGCTATTTCATAACTTCTCTTATCCGATTATTGACCGATATCACTGTAGTATGCAATCACCGGAGCGCGGAAAAAACAGTTCCACCTGCGGCTGGATACCCTGTTTCATGAGGAGACCTGCCGTGTCCGCTGCCAGGTTAATGCTGCACTGTGTTTTCCGGTTTTCCAAAAGTTTTTCTTGACAAACCGCCGCGTGTCTGCTAAAATTGCAAAGCAAAATGAAGAAGGATCGGCTGGCGTCTGTCCTCACCCTGCCGCTTTGTTTGCGCGCAGCGGTCAATTAAGTGCGGCTTTCCCCGTTTCGGATGAAAACGGGGGTGCTTTTTGTGCTTTTTTGTGAGCGGATGCCCTGTGCATCCGCTTTTTTGTTTCCCGCGATAACTTTGATGGAGGTGTTCTCACATAGCAAACCAGGATTATTTGATCAATGATGAGATCAACGCAGCAGAGGTCCGTTTGATCGGAGATGACGGCGAGCAGCTTGGCATAATGGCCACGGCGGAGGCGCTGAAGATTGCCGAGGAAAAGGAACTGGATCTCGTAATGATCGCCGCCGGTGGGAAGCCGCCCGTGTGCAAGATCATGGACTACGGCAAATACCGTTTTGAGCAGTCCAAGCGGGAAAAAGAAGCCAAAAAGAAGCAGCGTGTGGTGGAAATCAAGGAAATCCGTATGTCTCCCAGCATCGGGGAAAACGACTTCAACACCAAGCTGCGAGCCGGGCAAAAATTCCTTTCGGAAGGCAACCGTCTGAAGGTGACGGTGCGTTTCCGCGGCAGAGAAATGGCGCACACAAATTTGGGCGAGCATTTACTGAAGGATTATGCCGAAAAATGCGTTGAACTTGCTGCAATGGACAAAAACCCCAAGCTGGAGGGGCGGAATATGTCCATGTTCCTGTCGCCCAAGAGCAGATGACAAAATTTTGCAGCGCGAAATCAATGAAGGGAGAACAAGCATTATCATGCCAAAACTGAAAACACACTCCGGCGCGAAAAAGAGATTTAATCTCACCAAAACCGGAAAGGTCAAACGCGCCCACGCAAACAAGAGCCACATCTTAAACAAAAAGACCACCAAGCGCAAGCGCGGTCTGCGTCAGAACGCCATCGCGGATCGGACGAATACACCCGCAATCAAGCGCATGATTCCATATAAATAAGGGAGGGTCGAAAAAATGGCAAGAGTAAAAGGCGCGACAATGACGCGCAAGCGCAGAAACAAAACCCTCGGTCTGGCAAAGGGCTATTGGGGTTCCAAGTCCAAGCATTTCAAGATGGCCAAGCAGGCCGTGATGAAGTCTGGCACTTATGCCTATATCGGCCGCCGTTTGAAAAAACGCGATTTCCGCCGTCTCTGGATCACCCGCATCAGCGCCGCCTGCAAAATGAACGGGATGAATTATTCCACGTTTATGCACGGTCTGAAGCTCAGCGGCGTGGATATGAACCGCAAAATGCTCAGCGAAATGGCGATTCATGAACCGGACGCTTTCACCGCTCTTTGCGACAAGGCGAAGGCCGCGCTGGCATAAGCTGGTGTAAAAAACAGAAGAACAAACCAAAGAGGAACGCTGTTAAAACCTGTGATTTTGGCAGCGTTCCTTTTTTTGTTATCTTTGTATTGGCGAAGCCGTACTGACGGACAGAGGGTTTTTCAAAATGAGGAAGGTTTTATCGTTGGCGCAAAAAAAGCATATTGATGTCAAAGGGAGGATGTGGACTTGCAAAGCACATATCCTCCCTTTTTCAGTTGCCTATGAAAATTCAAAAATCATCTGTCCCGGATGAATGCGTCAAAATCGCACCGTTTTTACCATCCACGCCAAAAGCGGGGATGCACCATTGCCACCACCTGCATCATGCCACTGCACGCAGGCCGTGGCCGGAGCGTCGGAACGGCAATTCACAGAAGCAGGAAAAAGATGTTATCACCTGCCACTTTCGGCAGCTCCTGCCCTGCTTTTGACACAAAATTTTCCGTCAGCTCTGCTTGCCGGTTGATGCGGGGATGTCTTAATGGAAAAAATGCAGCAACAGCCATCCCACGGCGGCAAGCAGCGCGGCTCCGCCCGCAATGAACGCCGGCGGAACGATGCGCCGTTCCCGGCGCCCCGGCGTGGAAAGCGCGCTGCGGATATAGCGATCCGCAACCTCCTGCGCTTCCCGGAGAATATCGCTCCTGCTGTTATCCTTCCGTTTCAAATGATCCTCCCTGACGATAAAAATCGCCTGCTCAAACATCCGCGAATCCGGAGATTTTATGACTACGACGCGCCTGCTCATACCTTTCAGCATGGCGTTTTCCTCCTGACGCCTTTTCGCTTCGATCTGCTCCCAGTTTAACCGTTTTGGCAGGCCGTTATGCATTCCGGGACGATATATCTTTGTCTTTTTCAGCCGCGGGAACAGCCGCAGCCGCGCGCCGGACACTCTGCCGCTCACTTTCGCTCGGAAAGATAGACCGCCAGCACGGTCATATCG
>JAJBVF010000073.1 GCA_020859965.1 Clostridiales bacterium | reverse complement strand
ACAATCGGCTTTCCTTTCTCTGCCGGTCCTATCTGGATGTTGATCCGCACCAGGATCTTCAGATCCTCCAGCATCGCTTCTTTTTAGCGTTCAATATAAGTATGAATTTTTTCTTTATACATGGCTCTGCCTCCATCTTATTCTCCCGTACCGCGGAACTGTTCCTTCCTCTGATTCGCATTTTCCAGGTTGATCTTACGACGGTTCTTCACCTCATCACTCATAGGCTGGATCTCGCCCGCCTTCTTCAGCGACATCTTTGTCAGCATCGGTCCAAACAATTCATAGATCAAAATGGCAAAAAGCGTGATATTGCGGATCAGCTCTCCTTCCGCACCAAGCTCCTGTGCGGTCACACACATCCCCAGAGCCACACCCGCCTGAGGCAGAAGCGTGATTCCGAGATATCGGCAGATTGTGTCATTGCAGTGTGTAGCTTTGGCAGAAGCATAAGCTCCCAGATACTTTCCGGCAGAACGCATAATGATATAAATCAGCCCGATCAGTACGATCGTACCCTCTTTAAATACGCCAAGCTCCAGTTCCGCACCGGAAATAACAAAAAACGCGGCAAACAGCGGACTGGTCCAGCGGTCTGTCTTTTCCATGATTTCATCCGAAAGCGGACACAGATTGCAGAACATCGTTCCCAGCATCATACATACCAGAAGCGAAGAAAAACCAACCGTCACCGGCCCAATCTCAAACTCCAGCATGGAAAGCGCCGTGGTCAGAAATACAAACGCAATAGACATGTTCAAACGGTTTGTATTGGAATTGAACAGCTTCTCCAGCTGTGTAAGCAGCCAGCCCATCAGAGCCCCCAGCACGAGCGAAAATACAATCTCCAGCAACGGATTGACAATGATCGAGATAAGATCAAAGGCTCCGCTTCCAAGCGCTTTGGCTATCCCGAAGCTCACTGCAAAGATCACCAGGCCAACCGCATCATCCAGCGCTACGATCGGAAGCAGCAGATCTACCAAAGGTCCCTTTGCCTTGTACTGACGAACAACCATCAGTGTCGCCGCCGGAGCCGTGGCCGTAGCAATTGCGCCCAATGTGATTGCCTGCGCCACACTCAGTTTTCCATTTGACGCAGCGCTAAACAGCAGCAGTGCCACATCCACAAAAAAGGTAGCAGTCAGTGCCTGCACAATACCAATCACAGTCGCCTGTTTTCCCGTCTTTTTCAGCTGGGAAAGGCGAAATTCATTGCCAATAGAAAACGCGATAAATCCCAAAGCCACGTCCGACACCAGTCCCAGATTCTCCACATCCTCCATTGTGGCAAACCCCAGCCCGGGTATCCCAATCCGTCCCAGACAATAGGGGCCGATCAGAACCCCTGCCACCAGATATGCCGTGACAGAAGGCAGCTTCAGCGGTTTCAACACTCGGGTCATCAAAAGTCCCGCAAGAATCGCGATTGAAATAGACAACAGGATATAAATCATCTCATGTTTCCTCCCTCAGTAAAACCTCAGATTCTAATGCCAGCCTGTGCAGCGTACGTCTTCCGGCATCACGATGCCGGATGCATCTTCACCGGCGTCAGGATGTCAGGTGCACCTTCACAGGCATCAAGATGATATCACAAAATCCCGGATTCCAACAGTCCTTTTCCAGCCACGTTCGCAAAAAAATACATAACAGCAATGAAACTCTCCGGAATCGAGAAAAACCCCAGATTTTACAACCTGAGGTTTTCTTTTCAGCAAATTCATTTGCAGATCTTGTCTGTACCAGATAATTTTAAATTTCTGATTCAATGTAACTGCGGTAACTTCCGAAGCTGTATGTACGATACAGGTGTATTTGATACTCAGCTCTTCACAGAAAACCGATAGCTGGTCTGCGTATCGTATTTTTCACCTGCTTTAAGCAGCGGGGACTGGAAAGCCGGATCGTTGATCGCGTTCGGGCAATACTGAGACTCCAGACAAAAGCCCTGGCGTTTGTGATAAGTCACCCCGCCTTTTCCGGTATGTTCCGGGATCGCATTGCCGACATAAAGCTGCACTGCGCAGCAGTCCGTGAATGCTTCCATGCAGATACCGCTCTCCTCACAATATGCCTCCGCGATTTTCTGGCTTGCACCACCATTGTCCGGCAGAACATAATTGTGATCAAAGCCGCCGACAAATTTGAGCTGCTCGAAATCCGCCTCGACATCACGGCCGATTGTCTTCGCGGTAAGGAAATCCATCGGTGTGCCAGCTACCGGAGCAATTTCCCCGGTCGGGATCGCCTGAAAATCATGCACCGGCGTATAATGATCCGCCGTCAGCATCAGCGTCTGATCCTCGATCGAGCCTGACGCATGTCCCGCCAGATTGAAATAAGTATGGTTTGTCATATTAGCGATCGTATCTGCATCAGAGGTAGCTTCATAGTGAAGCGTCACAGCATTGTCATCTGTCAGCGTATAGGTCACCGTGACATCACGATTTCCTGGAAATCCATTCTCGCCATCCGGAAGGGTCAGATGGAAAGCAATGCTGTTTGCAGCTTCATCGATCTTAGCCACTTCCCATTTGCGCTCGTCGACGCCATGCGGGCCGCTGTGAAGATTGTTCTCATTGTCATTGATTGGCAGCTGAAAAACCTTCTCTCCTATGGTAAAACGCCCCTTGTCGATACGGTTGCCATTCGGTGCGATCACTGCGCCAAAATAACAGCCTCCCTCCACATATTCCTGCGGAGTGTCATAGCCAAGTACCACGTCGACCGGATTCGCATCGCGATCCGGGGCAAGCAGGCCCCCCAGCGTGGCGCCCAGCTCCGGCACAGTCAGTGTCAGGTTTGTTTTGTTGGGTAAAGAATAAAGTGAG
>JAJBVF010000008.1 GCA_020859965.1 Clostridiales bacterium | reverse complement strand
TCCTAAACGCGTGCCACTGGCACGCAGGACCGTTCAGCGCCGCCAAATATCCGTGCAAGCTATGCCATAAGGGGACCGCTTACCGGTAGATTCCTTATGGCTCCGGCTACTTGGTTCGTTGCTTCGCGGGAATAAAAACACTGGGAAGCATCCCGGAAACACACTTTTAAGACGAGACATCATAACGAGGAGACAGTATGAATAAGAAGCAGAAAAAAATGCTCGCCCGCATTCTGATTGCGGCGGCTTTGATGATAGTTTTATCTTTTGTTCCTGTGGACGGATATGTACGGTTCGGACTGTTTATGATCCCTTATCTGGTCATCGGCTATGACATTCTGAAAAAAGCCGGGAAGGGCATCCGCAACAAACAGGTGTTTGACGAAAACTTCCTTATGGCAGTAGCTACGCTCGGTGCCATCCTTCTTGGCGACTATACGGAAGGCGTGGCTGTGATGCTCTTCTATCAGATTGGAGAACTCTTCCAGAGCTACGCGGTTGGCAAAAGCCGTCGAAACATCAGTGATCTGATGGATATCCGACCGGATTATGCAAACATTGAGCATGACGGTGTCCTTGAGAAAACCGACCCGGATGAAGTAGAAGTCGGCTCAGTGATCGTCGTTCAGCCTGGCGAGAAGATTCCGATCGACGGTATTATAATAGAAGGAAATACAACGCTGAATACCAGTGCTCTGACCGGTGAAAGTCTTCCGCGCGAGGCTTCCACCGGGGAGGAAGTCATCAGCGGCTGCATCAATATGACCGGCCTGATCCGTATCCGAACCACAAAAGAATTCGGAGAATCGACTGTGTCCAAAATTCTGGAGCTGGTCGAGAATTCCAGTTCGCGCAAGTCCAGATCCGAAAACTTTATTTCAAAATTCGCCCGCTACTACACTCCGGCAGTCTGCTATGGTGCACTCGCTCTCGCGATTCTGCCGCCGCTGGTGCGAATACTCGCTCTTGGGCTTTCTCCGGAATGGGCCGACTGGATTTACCGCGCTCTGACGTTTCTGGTCATCAGCTGTCCATGTGCACTTGTCATCAGCATTCCTCTCAGCTTCTTTGCCGGGATCGGCGGAGCTAGCAACGCAGGTGTTCTTGTCAAGGGTTCTAATTATCTGGAGACACTCTCACAGGCAAAAATTGTCGTATTCGATAAAACCGGCACCATGACGCAGGGCGTATTTGAAGTCAGCGGCATCCACCACAGCAGCATGGAACAGGACAAGCTCCTTGAGTACACTGCTTACGCAGAAAGCGCATCTTCCCACCCGATCAGTAAAAGCCTGCAGCGTGCTTATGGAAAGCCGATTGACCGAACCAGAGTCACAGACATTGAAGAGATCAGCGGAAATGGCGTCACCGCAAAAGTGGACGGCAGAATTGTCGCAGCAGGCAACGCCAAACTGATGAAGCGGCTTGGTATAGAATACCAGGACTGTCACCACGTCGGTACGGTCGTACATCTTGCGATCGATGGCGCTTACGCAGGTCATATCCTGATCTCTGATATCGTGAAACCGACGGCAGCAGAAGCTATACAAAGTCTGAAAAAGGCCGGCATTACAAAAACAATTATGCTTACCGGAGACGCAAAACAAGTGGCGGAACAGGTCGCGGCGGAGCTTGGTTTCGATGAGGTCTACAGTGAACTTCTGCCCGCGGATAAGGTAGCAAAGGTAGAAGAACTTCTGACGCATAAGCCGGAAAAAGAAAAGCTGGCGTTTGTCGGCGATGGCATCAATGACGCACCGGTTCTCTCTCGTGCGGATATCGGTATTGCGATGGGCGCAATGGGCTCTGACGCCGCCATCGAGGCCGCAGATGTGGTGCTGATGGATGACGACCCGCTCAAGGTATCCAAAGCGATCCGGATTTCCCGCAAATGTCTGCGCATTGTATATCAGAATATTTATTTTGCGATCGGTGTCAAGCTGATCTGCCTTCTTCTCGGTGCGCTTGGCATCGCCAACATGTGGATGGCAATCTTCGCGGACGTCGGCGTCATGATCCTGGCAGTGCTGAATGCGATCCGCGCATTGTTCGTAAAAAAACTGTAAGCTGATAATCCGTACAAAAACAGAAAAGGGGAAAACCTGTATGACCATAACCAAAAATGACGAAACCAGTAGAAAAACCGGAAAAGCAGCTGAATGCTGTGAGGAATACGAGGTACATGAGCATCTGCTGAAAATTGTAAATGAAACTCTTCCGGATGAGACAAAACTTTATGATCTCGCCGAGCTGTTCAAGATATTCGGGGATTCCACACGCATCCGCATCCTGTATGTGCTCTTTGAGGCTGAAGTCTGTGTCTGCGACCTCGCTTCCGCGCTGAACATGAATCAGTCCGCGATCTCCCACCAGCTCCGGATCCTGAAACAAAATCGTCTGGTCAAAAGCCGGCGGGAAGGCAAATCCATCTTCTACTCTCTCGCCGACGACCATGTGCGCACGATTCTTGCGCAGGGTGAAGAACATATCAATGAGGAATGATGCCCGACAAAGACAATGAGCATCCATTTCTGCGCAGAATAAAAAACATAATAATTAAAATGATACATCATCACGCAGATCCAGCGTAACGTGCAGACATGCGATTGTATACACCATGCCACTCAGAGTCCCATGATAAGAGTCGCAAAATTGAAGTATACCGCCAGTGAAATAGCGTCTACGATCGTCGTGATGAAGGGACTGGCCATAACTGCCGGGTCAAAACCGATCTTTTTCGCCAGGATCGGCAGGGTGCAGCCCACAAACTTCGCGCAGAATACCGTGACTACCAGTGTCAGACAGATCACTGCTGCCACTAGCAGATCTACACGAT
>JAJBVF010000331.1 GCA_020859965.1 Clostridiales bacterium | reverse complement strand
CCCGGCGCCCCGGCCGGTGAGGACATCCGGTTCCCACCCCGTACGTGCCGCCGCAACGGCAGCACTGGGCGGCGTATTGCCGATGCCCATCTCCCCGGTGGCGAGAATGCGGTATCCCTGCTCCTTACAGTCTCTTACCAGATTCATCCCGGTCTCTATCGCAGCCAGCACTTCCTGATCAGTCATAGCAGGTTCCTTCGCAAAGTTCCGGGTGCCATTGACCACACGCTTTCCCATCACTCCGGCCGGTGTCTGATCACAGCACATGCCGATATCGACCGGGAACACATCTGCCCCGATCGCTGCCGCCATCCTGCAGACAGAGGATGTTCTCCGTCCCATAGACGCGGCCACGTTTTCCGTGACTTCGCTTTCCGACTGGCTGACGCCTTCCGCGATCACCCCGTTGTCCGCGCACATCACGATCACGGCCTTTTTCCCGATATCCACCGATTCGTCTTCTAAGATCGCACCGATCCGGCAGATCAGCGGTTCAAACTGGCCCATACTGTCTAAGGGCTTCGCGATCTGGTCCCAGTGTTGTTGAATTGCCGCAGCAAGATCCCGGTTGGGCTCTGTAATTGCAAGTTGTATCAACTGTTCCCGTTCCATTCGTACTTTGCCTCCCGCAGCATGCCGTACACTGCGTCCAGATCCATGTTATCGCGCAGGGCATCCGCCAGCCGGTCGTACTGGATCTCTTTAAACTGTCTGTAGTCCATCGATCCTCCCGTAAAGACAGACACGCCCTTTTTTTCTGCCAGCGCGCGGATAAAGTCCTCTGCCAGTGTTCCCTCATCGAAAAATCCATGAAAATATGTGCCGTACACGTTTCCCCGGCAGGCACCGTCCACATCGTTTTCCATTGAGATAAGATAATTATCCTCTGCCCCATCCAGATAGTATGTTTTCCCCATGTGGATCTCATACCCCGAAACATGCATACCGGCAAGTGTATGTAATATGCCGTCGGTTTCCTGTATGATCCCTCCGATCTGGGTTCTTGTCTTTTTTGAGCGCAGTATGGTGCGCGTCGGAAGCAGTTCCATGCCTCGCATGCTGCCGCCCTCCTCGGCGTTAAACGGATCCGAAAGCTCCGCGCCCAGCATCTGATATCCACCACAGATGCCGAAGATCACTGCGGCATCGCTTTCTTTTTTTATGGCTGCCTCCAGACCGGTTTCCCGCATCCACCGCAGATCTCCCATGGTGTTTTTGCTCCCCGGCAGAAAGATCACATCCGGATGGTGCAGTTCCAGCGGATCGGTCACATAACGGATGGAGATGTTCTCCAGATGTTCAAACACATGAAAGTCCGTAAAGTTGGAAATTCTCGGATAGTGGATCACAGCCAGATCGATGACAGACGCCGTCTTGTTGTCAAAGCGTTCCGTTAAAGAGTCTTCATCCTCGATGGAGAGCCGCGTGTAAGGGATCACTCCCGTCACCGGGATGCCCCCTTTTTCCTCCAGCATGGCGATCCCGGGATCAAGGATCGTCTTATCTCCCCGGAATTTATTGATGACAAGTCCCCGGATCCTCTGTCTTTCGGATTCTGAGAGGAGCATCACCGTGCCGAGCAGCTGAGCGAACACCCCGCCCCGGTCGATGTCGCCGACCAGCAGAACGGGCGCGTCCACCATCTCGGCCATGCCCATGTTTACGATGTCATTCTCTTTTAAATTGATCTCAGCCGGGCTGCCCGCCCCCTCGATCACGATAATATCTGCCTGCTCTTCCAGCTTGTGGAATGCCGCCAGAATATCCGGAATCAGCTGCACTTTATAGTCAAAATACTCCCGGGCGTCCATGTTGCCCAAGACCTCCCCGTTTACGATCACCTGTGAGCCGGTGTCGCTGGTCGGCTTTAAGAGAATGGGATTCATGGATACGATCGGCTCTGTGCCTGCCGCCTCCGCCTGCACCACCTGTGCCCGTCCCATCTCCAGGCCTTCCTTTGTGATAAAGGAATTGAGTGCCATATTTTGAGATTTAAAGGGAACCGCCCGATACCCGTCCTGTTTAAAGATGCGGCACAGTCCCGCAACGAGAAGACTCTTGCCGGCACCCGACATGGTACCCTGGATCATGATCACTTTTGCCATCGTTTTTGCCACCTTTTTCTCTAAAACATCATGTCGTTGTTTTCGTCTCCGCGATACCAGTCATACAGCTCTTTTGAGAGATGAAACAGTTCCTCAATATATTCTTCCGTAAAGATCTCCTTCGGTGTGCCGATGCGGTCGATGTATTCTCCCTTCACGCACATTACCCTGTCTGAGATCCGTTCTGCCAGATCCAACTCATGAAGCGACAGGACGACTGCGAGATGCTGCTCCCTCGTCAGCCTTTTTAAAACAGCCATAAATTCCAGCTTATAGCGGATATCCAAAAAAGAAGTGGGCTCATCTAAGACCAGAATGTCCGGCTCCTGACAGAGCGCTCTCGCCAGGAGCACTCTCTGACGCTGACCGTCACTGGTGTTTAAAAAGTCCCGTTCCTTAAATTCCAGTGTGTTGGTCTGCTCCATCACATTATTCACGATCACTCGATCCGCGTCAGTCAAAAGCCCCAGCGCACCGGTGTAGGGATAACGTCCCATGGACACCACATCCTCGCAGGTCATAAGTTCCGGCCGCACCCGGTCCGTTAAGAGAACTGCCATCTGTTTTGCCCGCTCATTGTCCGGCATCTTAGAAAGCGACTCCTGATCGAGATACACCGTGCCGGAGAGGCGCTGGAACTGGCTGGAAATGCTCGTTAAGATCGTGGACTTTCCGGCCCCGTTCTCCCCGACCAGGCAGTGAATCTCTCCGCGCCTGACCTGGAAGCTGACG
>JAJBVF010000260.1 GCA_020859965.1 Clostridiales bacterium | reverse complement strand
AATATGGATAATAGAACAGATCTTCTGATCACACAATATTTTCTGTATGAAAGAAGGGATGAAGGAGCGGTTGTGCTTCGCTGCTTTTCCAAAGACGGAAAAGTGGAGATCCCAAAGCAGGTGGATGGAATACCGGTAAGGGAACTCGCGCCTTACGCTTTTTCTTCGCACACCAGAGATATGAATGTATCTCCGGATGCGCTGCGTGAAGGAAGAATATGGGTTTATCCTGGTGGTAGAAATGCCAGGCAGCTGCTTTCTGAGAATAGCGTGGAGATTTCCGGTATCCCGGCATTAAGTGGAAGTCAGGTTAAGGAACTGATCCTTCCTTCGACGGTTTGGCGCGTTGGCCGATATTGTTTTTATGACTGCAGCAATCTGTACCGCCTGGAATTTCCGGGTACACTCATCGACTGGGGAAGCGGAGCTTTTACTGGTTGTCACCATGTAGAAGAACTTTGTGTACATATGGATATGGATGGGAATTCCTGTCTGAAGCAGGTGCTTGATGAACTCCCGGAAAAACTGCGTGTCAGACTGTGCTGGAATTCTGTTCAGAAAATGGCCGGAGATAATACCGATACTGTAATATCTGCGATTGAAAAAGAAGAGCGGGATTACGCGCACCTGGTATTCCCGGAATTTTATGAAGAAGGAGTTGAAAATACTCCGGCACGGATCCTTGAGACGCATGTGCATGGCAGCGGTATCCTTTATCGGAACTGTTTTCAGGGGAAAAAATTTGATTTTGCCCAGTACGATCATCTGTTTCCTCATGCAAAAGCACAGGAGGATGAACAGTTGCTGACAGAACTGGTATTAGGCCGGCTGCGTTTTCCCTGGCGGCTGGAAGAGCGGGCCCGAAGAGAATATGAAGTTTATGTGCGGGAACATGCGCAGGGGATTGGAACTGCATTTTTGAGGTCCGGAGATTACAGAGGGCTGCAGTGGTTTCTGGAACATTATGCGAGCGGAGAGAACCAGGAAGATGAGAGCAGTATATACGGAAATGAAAAAAAGGTGCGGTCAGCGGATGCCTTGCTGGAGCATTTATCAGAATACGCAGCCAGGATTGAAGATGCGCAGGCACAGAGCCGGATTATGGAATTCCGTCATCACAATGAGAAAGCTCCCGTAAAACGAAGACGCTTCATGCTGTGATACTTTATCTTGACAAATCTTTTCGCAGAGTTTACAATCGGATTATACGCATCAGGTAGATTCAAAAACCAGATTGTGCGATTTTAAAACTATGTTATATGAAATTAAAACTATGTTATATGAATTTAGAACCATGCCCTGAGCTATTTGTATAATGATGGCAAAACTGTATAAAAATATCTGAACGACAGGAATCTATAAAAAAATCGAAACAGAGGAGGGTCAGAGTTATGAACCGGGATTATATCTTAAGCTGCTGTTCGACGGCAGATCTATCAAAGGAACATATGGAGAAGCGGGATATCCATTATGCGTGTATGCATTATTTTCTGGATGGAAAAGAATATGCGGATGATCTGGGACAAACGATGCCGTTTGACCGGTTTTATCAGAAAATGCAGGAAGGCTCCGATACAAAAACATCACAGATTAATGCCGATGAGTTCGTGGCTTATTTTCGGCCATTTCTTGAGCAGGGACTGGATATCGTCCATGTCAGCCTTTCGAGTGGGATTTCCGGCACCTGCAATTCAGCGAATATAGCGAAAGACACTTTGATGAATGAATTCCCGGACCGGAAGATCTGGATTGTTGATTCTCTCGCAGCATCATCCGGTTATGGGCTGTTTATGGACATACTTGCGGATCTGCGCGATGACGGCCGATCTGCTGAAGAACTGTATAACTGGGCAATGCAGAACCGTCTGACGATCCACCACTGGTTTTTCTCAACTGATCTGACCTTCTATGTAAAGGGTGGGCGGATTTCAAAGGCTTCGGGCTGGTTTGGGACGGTACTCAATATCTGCCCGCTCTTAAATGTAGATGATGAGGGAAAACTGATTCCGCGTCAGAAGATCAGAGGCAAGCGGGCTGTGATCCGGGAGATCGTGAAAAAAATGCGGGAGCATGCATTGGATGGCACTAATTACAATGGGAAATGCTATATGTCTCATTCTGCCTGCTATGAGGACGCAAGGGCGGTCGCGGATCTGGTCGAAGCGGCGTTTCCGAAGCTGCAGGAGCCGGTACTGATCAACAGCATCGGTACTACGATCGGCAGCCATACCGGTCCGGGGACAGTCGCCCTGTTTTTTGTGGGAGATGAGAGAGTACATTGACTTCTGATGCGCAGAGCCGGGAAGGAATCTTTCATCAGGAGAAGTTCTGTTTCATACGTTCGAGTTCCTCCCGGTCTACAATCAGCTTTATTGCCCAGGGAGGCACATCGACATCGCGGTAATCTTCCCTTAGAAAGACAAATGCAGTCTCATAAGGCGGCTTTTTGACCGGGAAGGTGCCGTAGCCGTCTGTGAAATAGATCAGTCCGCGAAGCTTTGTGAAGCACTGCCGCCGCATCAGTTCCTGTACGCGGGCAAACGGCGGACGAAAATCTGTGCCTCCGAAGCCGCGCGCGGTAAAATGCTCCAGATAGTTTTTCATTTCTTCCTGATTTGTGATGAGTACATCCTCCTGTACTTTGTCATCGCACTGCAGGATGTGGATATGGATTTTACGAAAAAAGCTTTCTGACTCGCTCAGAATCTGATAGGTCTCCTCCAGGAAATGCAGCAGGAGATCGCCTTTACAGGACATGGAGGTATCCAGCACGATTACGAAATCCTCTAACTTTTTTACTTCCTTTGTCTCTAATTGTTCGATGAGCGGCATATTGC
>JAJBVF010000252.1 GCA_020859965.1 Clostridiales bacterium | reverse complement strand
TTTATATATTCATATTATATCAGTGCTTTTATTCTGTCAATATGTTTCTCAAATTATTTTTTATCCTCTCATTATCTAAATCCAAATCAATATTTTCTCCCTGAAACAATGTATTTATGGTTAATGCCCCTTACAGCCAGCAGAAAATGATTCATCTCATAGAAAAGAGATCCGCCGCTCACCATTTTGGCAGAAATACCGACTTGTCTGCTTATTCCCCGTTTTTCAGATATGTAAAATACGGAAGCTGCGAAAGTATTGAACAGCGTTACGAAATATTTTGATTGCACCCAGCCGCAAAGCAGTGTAAAATCATTGTAAAATCAAACGGATTATTATGCGGTGACAGATTGCTCCATTCATCCCGGTGTATTTCGCGCAGGCCGGGCTATGAAGCAGAAAAAGATGAGCTGCCCAACTAAGGGTGGAAGAAAGGAACCTCACGATGGATTGTATTATTATTGGAATTGCCGGGGGCACCGGTTCAGGAAAGTCAACCTTTACGAATCGACTGAAAGAGCGATTTGCGGATGACATCGCTGTCATTTATCATGATAATTATTATCGAAGACAGGACAATGTACCCTTTGAAGTGCGGAAAATGGTAAATTATGACCATCCGGACGCATTGGAAACAGATCTGATGGTGAAGCATCTGGAAATGCTGCGAAATGGACAGGCCGTCGACTGTCCGGTCTATGATTACAGCCAGCACAACCGCTCAAACCAGACACTTCACATTGAGCCGCGTAAGATCATTGTCGCGGAGGGTATTCTTCTGCTCGCGGACGAGCGGCTGCGCAATCTGCTAGATATCAAAATCTTTGTCGAAGCGGATGCGGACGAACGCATTCTGCGCAGGATTGTCCGGGATGTAAAGGAACGCGGACGGGATCTTGACAACATTGTCCAACAGTATCTGACAACCGTCAAGCCCATGCATTATATGTTTGTCGAACCCACAAAAGCGACCGCTGACCTCGTGATCAACAGCGGCATGAATGACGTCGCGTTCGACATTGTCCAGACCAAGATCCGGCTGTTGCTGGAGAGCAGGTAAAAGGTGCGGCTTCAGCCGCAAAACTCCTTACCTGGCTCTGCGATCGGATAGGGGAACGCCTTACTCCCCTATCCGCTGCGCGGGGCGCGTGTGGCGCATATCCCGTCCGAAGGACGAGGATGCCTCGCGGCGAGCGCAAGCCACAAAACACATTACGCGCCCCTGCGCATAAAATGCCAGACAGATCTGTCGCTGTCTGGCACTAGCAAAAAAGGTAACTGTTCAAAACAGCAGGCCACAGGTCTACGCTACGCTTCGGCCGACGCTCAGCACCTGTCTTTTCACTTCAATGCTGTTCTGAACTGTTACCAAAAAAGATTCTTACAACATCGGTTTCAGCATTTTTCTTCTGTGGTGTTTCCGGCACAGAGCGGTATAGTTATCGTTCGCGCCCAGCACCACCTGGTCGCCTTCCGTGATCATCTCACCCTGTTCATTGAAGCGGGCATTGCAGGTAGCCGCCTTGCCGCACCAGCAGACCGTCTTAATCTCTTCGATCACATCCGCCCAGGCCAACAGCCACATGCTGCCCGGGAACAGATTCCTCTGAAAGTCCGTCCGCAGTCCATAGCAGATCACCGGCACGGTCAAATCATCTACGATATGCACAAAAAACTCCACCTGCTCTTTTGTGCAGAACTGAGCTTCGTCCACCACCACACAATCGTATTTCTGAATTTCGTCTGATGTCATCTGCAGCAGTTCCTCAACATAACTGCAGTTCTGTTTCAAACCGATCCGGGAGGATATGATACCCTCGCCATCCCGATTGTCCAGCTTCGGTTTTACGAGCAGTGCGCGTTTTCCTCTCTCATAATAATTGTATCCAACCATCAGCGCATTGGCGGTCTTGGAACTCCCCATCGCGCCATAGCGAAAATACAGCTTTGCCACTTATCTCTACCTCTTTTTCACATTATAGTCCCCAATTCGCGATGCGAACCGGATAATACGCGATGCAATCGGCTTATGCACATCGTGCCGGATAATGCGTGATGCGAACGGCCTGTTTACATTACGACAGAGAATGTGCGAAACCCTCAGCTTATACACATCACGACAGAAGAATCCGGTCATTGTCCAGATCCTGTCCCTTTTGCTGCCGGTACAGCTTCAGAAGCCCGTCCACATCCAGGCTCGCCCGCTCTTCTCCCTGAAGATCCAGCGCCACCGCGCCATCGTCCATCAGAAGGGTGCGTGTACCCATCGCCAATGCCGAAGCGATATTGTGTGTGATCATCATGGTCGTAATTTTCCGTCCCTCGACGATCTCCTTCGTAATCGCAAGCACCTTTTCCGCTGTCAGCGGATCCAGTGCAGCCGTATGTTCGTCCAGCAGAAGGATCTTCGGCGTGACAAGCGTCGCCATCAGAAGGGTCACTGCCTGCCGCTGTCCGCCGGAAAGTGTGCCCATCTTCACTTTCATCCGATTCTCCAGGCCCATATCCAGACGGGCCAGATTCTCCCGGAACACCTGCTGCTCTTTTTTGCTGATTGCCGGCCGCATGACTCCCTGTTTCGTCGTCGTGTAAGCGATCGCGAGGTTTTCCTCAATGGTCAGACTGGGCGAAGAGCCCTTCATCGGATCCTGAAAAATCCGTCCGATCATCGTTGCCCGCTTCGTCTCGCTCCAGAACGTGACATCCTGTCCGTCAATCGTGATCTTTCCCTCATCCGTCAGCCAGACGCCGGCAATCGCATTAAACAGCGTGCTTTTCCCCGCCCCGTTTGAGCCGATGATCGTTACAAACTCTCCCGGTGAAAGGTGCAGGGAAAAAC
>JAJBVF010000470.1 GCA_020859965.1 Clostridiales bacterium | reverse complement strand
TATGGAGCAAGCAGGCTGGTTCCACCATGTCAAAGGAGTCCTGGTCGGTCGTCCGCTCTGCAACGGACAGTCCTTCTGCGGTCTTGACCAGTACGATGCCGTCACCCGCGCCTTCGGCAAATACGATGTTCCCATCTTAATGGACTTAGACATCGGGCATATCCCGCCCGCCATGCCCTTAATCTGCGGCTGCTACGCCTCGATTGACGCCGTAGGAAATGATATCGAAATTGAGATGCAGTTAAAGTAAATTTATCTCTCAATAATCATTTTATAGATCGGCTTCCCCTCCCGCGTAAACCGCTCCTCATACTCCGTCATCACATTCCCCTCGTTCATCGTATCGTCGTAGTGGAGATCACAGGTACATGCGACGAGGTCCCATCCGGCCTCCTCGGCCTGTTCCAGGGAGAAGCCGAACAGTTCCCGGTTGTCAGTCTTAAACTCGATCTGTCCGTCCGGCGCGAGAACGTTATCATACCGCTCCAGATATCGGGTGGAGGTCAGCCGCCGCTTGGCATGGCGGTCTTTCGGCCACGGGTCGGAAAAATTAAGATAGATGTGCGCCACTTCGCCCGGAGCGAACATAGAGCAGAGATCCTCCGCGTTCATGCGCAGAAACCGGATATTGTAAAGCGGATCTTCTCTTCCATCGACTTTTTGAAGCGCGCGGACGAGTACACTGTCAAACATCTCGATCCCGACATAATTGCGCTCCGGATGCAGTTCGGCCAAGGTGGTCAAAAACTTTCCCTTTCCCATGCCGATCTCCAGGTAAATGGGATGGTCATTCCCGAAGATCTCGCTCCACGTCCCGGCCAGCGGTTTTTCTCCTCCATCGTAGCAGAGTTCGTGGGCGGCAACGGTCTCCTGTGCTCCCGGTATATTCCTCAGTCTCATAATTTCCTCCCGAACCGGCCCGTACCGGATTCTTTCGCCCTAAGTATAGTATAAAAATTCAAAAAAGTAAAAAGCAGAAAAAAGCAGAAAAAAAGCAGTAAAAAGCGTATCAGAGGGTTTGACTATGCCTATCGTATGTGGCATACTTACATTGTTGTTAATTTCCTATGGGAGCGGAGCTGTATGAAAATTGTCTGGAAAAAAATCATTGCTTTTTGTATGGCAGCCGCAGTGTTCGCCTTCTGTGTGCCGGCTGTCTCCACTTTAGCGGAAGAAGTTTCTGAAGAGACTGAATCGGAGGAATTGGTGACAGAGGATAACGCCGAAGAGGCCGAAGCACAGGCTGAATTGGAGGAAGAGGCGGAGGAGATCGACGATGGAGAACCGAAGGCTACGGCGCCGGCAGCGGATTCTGCCTGGCCGGCCGGACCGGCGGTATTTGCGGAAGGAGCTATCGTCATCGATGCGGACACCGGGACCGTACTCTATGCGAAAAACGCCGATGAAGTGCTCTACCCCGCAAGTATCACCAAGATCATGACGACATTGCTAGCCTTAGAAAACAGCTCAATGGACGAGACGGTGGTGTTTTCCGAGGACGCAGTCATGAAAAATGAGGGGAATACCTCCCATATCGCCCGCGATGTCGACGAAGAGATGACGATGGAGCAGACACTCTACGCCGTCATGCTGGAATCCGCTAATGAATGCGCCTATGCCGTGGCGGAGCATGTCGGGAACGGTGACTATCAGTCCTTTATCGACATGATGAATGAGCGGGCGGCGGCGCTCGGCTGCACAAACACACATTTCACAAACGCAAACGGGCTTCCGGACGATGATCACTATACGACTTGCAGGGACATGGCTCTGATCGCGCAGGAAGCCATCAAAAACGACGAATTCCGGGAGATCATCGGGACCCTTTCCTATGTCATCCCCCCGACAAACAAGCACGACGAGGAGACCTATTTAAATAACCATGATAAGATGATCAATCCCAGTTCAGGGACAGAACATATCTACGAGTACTGTATTGGCGGCAAAACGGGCTACACAGTGGCTGCCGGGAACACACTGGTATCTTACGCGGAGAAGGACGGCAGGCTGTTGATCAGTGTCGTGATGAAGACAACAGCCCCCTATGATGACTCCATCGCAATTCTGGACTTTGGGTTTGACGACTTTCAGACGTTAAACATTGCGCAGAGCGAGACGCGTTTTAATGGCACCTCCGATGTGGAGGGCGAGACCATGATCTTTGACGGGGACGAGGTATACGCGCGGCTTGATCCGGATGCGGAACTCGTGCTGCCGAATGAGGTTTCGTTTGACGAGACGGATGTGGAGGTCTCCTACGACGATGCCTCTGACTCCGTCCTCGGCACGCTTGTTTACTTCTATGATGGGCGGGAAGCGGGACGCGCGGACGTGCTCTTAACCGGAGAGGACGGGAAGATCTATGTGAATGAAGAGCTGAATGAGGCTCCGGAAGACGAGGATGTGGGCACAGCACGCTCCGAATCAAGAGGGTGGACCACCGGGATGAAGGTGGGGGTAGTCCTTGTGATCGTTGTCGCGGTCATCGTGATCATCTTTGTGGTTGCTGCCGTAAGGGCGAGACGCCGCAGAAGACGGAGAAGGAGAAATGCCAAACGGCATCACCGCTAACATACGGTCAAAAGCGAAAGCTTTGATAAATATAATGAAAAGAGGGATTACATTATGGAAAGCACAATCAAAAAATATCCGTGTTATATCAACGGAGTAGAGCAGGTATATCCGAATGTGGCACCGGGCACTCCAATCTACGCAAACGCGGTTGCGGTGGACAACATCCTTTATGTCTCGGGTATGACGCCCCAGAGCTTTGAAAATGGCGGCTCTGTGACCAACACCATGGAGACTCAGATCTGGGAAGCGCTTCTGAAACTGAAGCAGGTCCTTGAG
>JAJBVF010000347.1 GCA_020859965.1 Clostridiales bacterium | reverse complement strand
GCTTTTGAAGGAGATCAACCGCAGCTATGGGATTAAGATCGTAGTGATCACGCATGAGATGGCAGATGTGCAGGAGATCTGCAGTCACGTAGCGATCATCGATCAGGGGAATCTGGTCGAACACGGCACGGTGGAGGAGATTTTTCTTTCTCCGAAGTCGAAGGAGGCGAAACGCCTGATTTATCAGGGGTATGAAAATGTCGCGGAAATGAAAGGAAAGCGGTGTGTGCGCATTGTATTTTCCGAGAATTCCTCTTTTGAACCGGTCATCGGGAATATGGTGTTGGCATTCAAGGCTCCGGTCAACATTCTGTACGCAAATACGCGGAATCTTGACGGCGTGGCAAAAGGGGAGATGGTCCTGCAGCTTCCGGAGGATGAACAGCTGGGAGAGAAAATGATCGTCTGGCTGAAAAACGCAAAATTATCGGTGGAGGAGTTGGAGAATTATGTTGGATAGCGCTACCATCACAATGATTATCGAAGGCATCGGAGAGACACTCTGGATGACCTGTATGTCTACGCTGTTTGGCTACATCATCGGTCTTCCGCTTGGGGTTGTGCTTACCGTGACCGGTGCGGACGGCATCAAACAGAATGCATTTGTATATAAAATTATCGATGTGATCACAAATCTGCTGCGAAGCGTACCGTTTCTGATCCTGATGATCACGATCCGGCCGCTTACCAGGCTGATCGCCGGCAAGAGCTACGGTGCGACGGCGACGATCATCCCTCTGACGGTGGCGGCGGCACCTTATATTGCACGTATGGTGGAATCTTCTCTAAAGGAGGTAGACCGCGGTGTGATCGAAGCGGCACAGAGCATGGGAGCGAGTGTGTGGGAGATTATCTGGAAGGTATTGCTTCCGGAAGGACGCACATCTCTGGTGGTAAATGCGACGATCGCGATGAATACAATTCTTGGTTATTCCGCAATGTCCGGCGCCTGCGCCGGAGGCGGTCTGGGAGATATCGCTTTGCGTTATGGATATCAGCGCTGGCAGCCGAGGGTTCTGATGGTGACAGTTGTTCTGCTCGTCATTATGGCACAGCTGATTCAGATGATCGGTATGTTTCTGTCAAGGGTGATCGACCGGAGGAGAACCTGAAGATGAGAAAGATCAAAGACCCCGATGCGGGCATACGCGATGCAAAGACTCAGGCAACGGAGCCAATCAGGGGACAAAGGCTTCGATGCGGGCATACGCGATGCAGACGGCGGATTTGACCCTCGTGGGAATAAAAAAGGAAAGAGATAAAGAAAGCAGCTATGCCGATTCGTCCGCATCAGTTGCTTTCTTTACTTTATACAGGTCAGTTTTGTCAGAAAAAATATATGGATTTACCGGTCTTCACATGATAAAATAAAATCAACTGAGGCGAGACCGGTATGATTGTAAAATAATTTCTGTCAGCTTAAATAGCAGATGAAAGCCTGAAGAAAACCGTAGTGTAACAGCAGGCTTCAGATACAGGATGTGAGTGAAATTTTCCGGCTATCGCCACGTCATAAGGGTTTACGCTTTGCTCCGGTTGTCGGCAATCCTTATGACATAAGACGCAGCCCGCGCGGATGAGTAGGAGTCGACAAGTCGCCTCCTACTCGTTTTTTCTATTCCCAAATTTACCGCTTGTTAACAGCGTGTTAATATGTTAAATTTAAAAAACAGGATTCAATCTATTATTTTAAGGAGAACGGGCTGTGGGGGTATGGAAAAAAATCTGGGCGAAAGCGCAGCAGATCATGTTTATGCTGCTGGTATTGGTTTATTTTTCATTTTACGACGCACTGCTTCAGAAAACATTGTTTACGGTATTCCTGTTTCTGATTCGCTTTCTGCTTTTCTATTATACGCTTGGACATGACCCTTATGTCGCGCTTCCGAATGGACTGGAACTGATCCTGCAGGTCTGGAGTTCCATGGCTTTTTTCACCCTTATGGGAATCATCTGCGGCTTTTTCAGCTCAAATATCGAGACAGCTGACAAGCAGCTTGTGCTTTACAACCAGCGGCTGCGCGAACAGGCTTCGACGGATCCGCTGACCGGCCTCTGGAACCGCCGCGGTATGAGAACTTTTCTGACTGAAAATATGGAGCAGCATCCGCAGAGAATATTTTCTATTGGCATGGGCGACATTGATTTCTTTAAACGTATCAATGACCGGTATGGACACGACTGTGGTGACGCGGTTCTGGAATGGCTGACTGGACGTATGCGGGAGACACTTGGAGAAAAAAGCCAGCTCTGCCGGTGGGGTGGTGAAGAATTTCTGGTTTATTTTCCTCAGATGAATGGTGATGAATCCGCACGCATACTTTTTGATTTTCTGGAAGAACTCAAATGCAATCCGTTTATCTGGAGAGAAGAAAAAATCCAGGTTGCCATGACATTTGGGGTAGAGGAATACGATTTCTGTTCAGAACTCGATGCACTGATCAAACAGGCGGATGAAAAGCTGTATGCTGGTAAGGAGAATGGACGCAATCAGGTGGTGTTCTGAGTATCATCTGCTCAAAAATTTAATCTGCCCTCTTGACAATTGGTGGTTTGCAGATTAATATAAGAAACACACAAAAGTCTGTGCCCTGGTTTTGTTATGACGATGGCACGACACCCCGGGGTAGTAAAGGTTTCGACGGGGGCTATGAATCTGGAGAAGCTATCCGCAGGTGATGCGTCAAATCACACCCTAAAATTAAACGCTGAAGATTACGATTTAGCATACGCTGCCTAAGGGCAGCTGTCTGACTCAGGGCACCTGCACCTTGTGACTCAGGCATCGTATATGCAGGAAACGACATATGTTAAGCTTTGCGCATATGGGCGTATCATGAAGCTACTGAA
>JAJBVF010000197.1 GCA_020859965.1 Clostridiales bacterium | reverse complement strand
AAAGAAAAGGGGCTGTAAAAACAGCCCCCTTTGCTATTCTCTTCCGCTGAAGCAGTAGGTACACAGCTTGCACGGCTCAATGCCGATGGATTCTTCCATGTCGTCCAGGCGGTGGTAACGCAGGGACGTGAAGTTCTGCTGTTTGCGGATTGCTTCAAGCATTTCCGTGTAATTTTTGCTGCACGGATCCGCGTAGTCAGAGAGAACTTCTTTCGATACATTGTCGCCTTCACGCTCGCGCACGATGCGGCGGGCGATCAGATCCATATCGGACTTGGACCGGGAGAAGTTCAGATATTTGCAGCCAAACAGGAGCGGCGGGCAGGCCGGACGCACATGTACTTCCTTTGCCCCGCTCTGATACAGGAATTCTGTCGTCTCGCGAAGCTGTGTGCCGCGCACGATCGAGTCGTCGATCAGCAGCAGCTTTTTGTCTTTGATCAGCGCTTTGACCGGGATCAGCTTCATACGTGCGATCAGATTCCGCTGCGCCTGCTTCGTCGGCATGAAGGAGCGCGGCCAGGTCGGTGTGTATTTGATGAACGGACGGGCAAACGGAATCCCGGACTCGTTCGCGTAGCCAATCGCATGCGCAGTACCGGAATCCGGCACGCCTGCCACGATATCCGGTGAAATATTCGCGGCCTCGCGGTCCCGCTTTGCCAGCATCCCGCCACAGCGGTAGCGCATCTCCTCAACATTCACACCCTCGTAAGAGGAAGTCGGATACCCATAATATACCCAGAGGAAGGAACAGATCCGCATCTTGTCCCCCGGTTCGCTTAAAACCTTTACCTCATCCGGTGTAACGAAATCGATTTCCGCCGGCCCGAGCTCCTTATAGTCGCTATAGCCAAGATTCAGATAGGCAAAGCTCTCAAAAGAAACACAGTAGGCGTCTTCTTTTTTACCAATGATCAGAGGCGTCCTTCCGAGCCGGTCGCGCGCGGCATAGAGTCCGTCCTTTGTCATCAGCAGCAGCGTCATCGAGCCGTCGACTACCTGCTGTACATAACGGATGCCCTCCACGATCGTTTCTTTTTTACAGATCAGCGCCGCCACCAGCTCGGTCGCGTTGATCTGGCCGCTGCTCATTTCCTGGAAATGGGTGTTTCCATTTTCATAGACAGACTGAAGAAGCTCCTCCATGTTGTTAATCTTGCCGACCGTCGTGATCGCAAAACTGCCAAGATGCGACTGCACCAGCAGCGGCTGCGGCTCATAATCTGAGATGCAGCCGATCCCCAGATGTCCGTCCATCTCATCCGCGTCCTGCTCAAATTTGGTTCGGAACGGGGAATTCTCAATATTGTGGATCGCGCGCTGGAACCCCTGCTCCCCATATACGGCCATGCCGCCGCGGCGCGTCCCAAGGTGAGAATGGTAGTCAACTCCGTAAAACAATTCCATTGTGCAGCTTCGCTTTGCTGCTACTCCAAAAATACCGCCCATATGCCATCTCCTCCAGTCTTTCTGATCGAGCCGGTGATTTCCCGCCCCTGAATGTGTTTTGTAAAGTGTTCTGCTCCAAAAATCACTCAGCGTACCCGCACCAGCTCATACTCTGAATTTCCGAGTCCGATCTTCACCGCATGCTCGATCGCGGATTTCCAGTTTGTATCCGGCGCTACGCGGCCAAAATGATCGCGGTCCTCATGCGTATGCTGCGCAACCGATTCTCCAAGTATGCTGTTGGGTACCGGCGGCTGTGCATTGACCGCATCCACGCATGCCATATCAAGCGCCACCGGATCAAAGGAAGCAAACATCCCGACATCCGGCACGATTGCGACATCATTTTCCGAATGGCAGTCACAGTTCGGCGACACGTCTATAACAAGGCTGATGTGGAAGCACGGACGATCCTGACAGACTGCCTGCGCATACTCCGCGATCTTGCAGTTCAGGATATCATTCGCCTCATCGCTCGCTGCCAGCACCGCATCCTTCGGACAAATTCCAATACAGCGTCCGCAGCCGACACACTTTGAATGATCGATCGATGCTTTTCTGACCGTATGTCCTTCCCGGATTTTTCCAGTCTCATCCGTCTCCTGTACTTCCGCTACAACTGCCGCGCCATGCGCACAGATTTTTGAGCACTTGCCGCAGCCAATACAGCGTTCCTGCTTCACATGCGGTTTCCCGGCGCTGTGCATTTCCATCTTTCCGGCGCGGGAGCCGCAGCCCATACCGATATTCTTCAGAGCACCGCCGAATCCGGCTGCCTCATGGCCTTTGAAATGACTGAGTGAAATAAAAATATCCGCATCCATGATTGCCTGACCGATCTTGGCCTCTTTTACATATTCACCGTTTTTCACCGGGACAAGAGCTTCGTCCGTTCCCTTTAATCCGTCTGCGATCAGCACATGGCATCCGGTCGCATAGGGAACGAACCCATTGCCATATGCGGAATCGATGTGATCCAGCGCGTTCTTGCGGCCGCCGACATAGAGCGTATTGCAGTCGGTCAGAAATGGCTTTCCGCCCAGATCCTTTACGACATCCGCTACCGCTTTCGCATAGTTCGGGCGCAGAAACGCAAGGTTTCCCGGTTCTCCGAAATGCATTTTGATCGCCACATACTGGTTCGTAAAATCGATTTCTCCGATCCCCGCCTTCCGGATCAGCCTCTGAAGCTTGTCCAGAAGGTTATCACCATCCTTCGCACGAAGATCGGTAAAATATACTTTTGATTTTTCCATAATCGCCTTTCCTTTCTAAACTCCCATGCCTGCATTGTATCATCACAACACTTTCATCTACTGTCTGTTGGCGACATTCATAGTATTCTATTATTTTTTTCTTACAAAGGCTGCCACCTGCAGGAATGCTCTGCATTCCTGCAC
>JAJBVF010000066.1 GCA_020859965.1 Clostridiales bacterium | reverse complement strand
CCAGGTCAGCTTTTTCTTGTTGCCCACAATGTCCTTGGCGGACAATCTGCCATCCGGCGTCAGCGGGACAAAAGAAAGGTGCATATGGGGCGTTTTCTCGTCCATATGCACCACGGCAGATATGATCGTTTTCGGGTCTTGATGCTGCTGAATAAACTCCAGCGCATATTGAAAATAGGCTTTGACCTCTGACTTCTTTTTTCCTTTGAAGAATTCCGGACTGGCCGTGACCAGCGCCTCCACCACACGAACGCTGTCCTTTCTGGTGCGGCAACCGGCTTCGGCGATCTGGCGTTCTGCCTCAGCTCGGTATTTCCTCTTGGGCGTCACCAGGTGGAAATTCTGCTTGCTTTTGCTGGTGTCCACATCGGGGTTGCTGGCATATTTTTCTTTGGTGCGCTCGTTGTGGGCCTCGATATTGCCAATCTCCGGCCCTTTATATTTGGCAAAGCGCAGGATGGATTCGATCCGCTTCTGGAGGGAAATCTTCTACCTGTGCTGCCAGTTTCATAACCTCCAGAATATTGTTGATTTTCCGGGGGATATTGTTGACCGCACAACACCGAAGCTCCTCAAAAATCTCCCCTCGTAATGGCAAGGTATCTGTCACTCTGCCATCCGGCGTAAAGAAAGCACCATTTGCAAAGATGATTTTGTGTGTTCCCAAAAACTCATCACAGAACAAAGCCTCATTGATGTTCTTACCGTCAAACCAAAGAGGCAGATTCATGTCATACTGCTTCCCGTTTTTCATCGTGCTTCTCCTCCTTAATCCGGTGCAGACGTTCCTCCAGAGCGGCAACAGTACCATCCTTCATCAACATCTCTACCGCTTTTACCTGTACTTCCAGTTCCTCAAAAGTTAGGACATCTGCCAGATACTCCACATAGTCGAGCATCTGGCAGGCTTCTACAAAGCGATCATCCCATTCCGCTTCCGGGGACGGAGGTGCATAACGCACCTTCCAGTCCTCCAGAACATGAAGATAGTCGCAAAGTACCCTCTGGCAATACATCTCATCTTCCCGAAACGCCCTGCTCATCGGGCGTTTCGGTCTTTGGAGCGCAGCGGCAGAGGGCGGCTTATCCGGATCAAGACCAAAGTCAGCAGCCAGCTTGATCGCCGCCTCATAAGCGCTAAGATCAAAGAGCCGGGCTACCAGATCGATCACATCCCCGGTGGCTCCACAGCCAAAGCAGTAGAAATAATCTTCATTCAGCTTCATACTGGGGTGCCTGTCATCATGGAACGGGCAGCGGGTCATGCCGTTGCGACTGACCTGCAACCCGTAGTGTTCGGCGGCCTGTCTGACTGTGACAGCCGCCTTGACGGTTTCATAAATCGTCATAGAAAAATCCTCCGTTTCTATTTTTGAAAGAGAAAAGCGCCCGTCTGGATGACTGGCGCTTCGTTCTTCCTGCTATGGTTATGTCAGATTTCGCAAAAAACAGGCTAATCGGAGGACAAAGTGATTTCAAAAAACAGGACAAAGTCTATCTTTGCCCTTCTGGATATGCTATAATAAGAAAAATGAAAAAACAGGACAGGAGGGCGGCGCAATGGAACACAATATGCTGACACTGGATTTCTGGCAGGATACGGTGACCTATGAGGGCAACAGTATGCCCACGGGAACGATGGGATGCGAAGCCCTGAATATACCGGATACCATCCTCGCACAACTGAATACGCTATGTGAACCGCTGACCCGATTTGTGGCTGCAATGGGCAGCAATAGCTATGATGCGCCTCAACTGGAGCAGGCAGGGAAAACGGCTGTGCAGATTTTGGAGCTGCTTCAGAATGTCCCTCCTTTCTCCCGTCTGGATACCGAGTTCTACAAGTCGGGAATTTTGAATGCATTCACCCCGGAAGGACTGCAAAATTTGCAGGAATACATACTGGCCATGATGATGGGAACTTTTTCGCCAGAGCAGACAGAACAATACAGAGAGGGGATATTGATCGCTCGGCTCACGCCGGTGCTGGCGAACCTCAGTTATTCGTTGAGAGACTATCAGGAAACCATGCGCTCCTTTGCAGAGACAATGGATGTAGACAGCGCTGACCGCAGTTTAGACGGGCTGGCGAAGCTGTTCGGGGAGAATTTCCCTCCGGAGTTCACGCTCTCATCAGGGGCTTCCTGGATGTCGCTGACAAATATCACTGTCCAATACCTGTCAACGATCCGCCCCGGCTGTGATACGCCAATGCTGGTCAAACGGATGCACTATGTTTCCTTTGTAGGAATGCTGCGCTCCGATCTGTTTGAAGGGCTTTGCGTCGGCCATGCGCCGAAGAAATGTCCCATCTGCGGGAAATGGTTTTTGACTACCAATGCCAGACACACCAAATACTGCGGTGACCCAGCGCCTGGAGATCGACTTCACCGCACCTGTCGCCAGATCGGGAACCTGAGAGGCCGGGAGCAGCGGGAGCTGGCGGCAGACCATCCATTGAAACAGATTTACGAGCGGCGGCTCAACACCATTAACCGCTATGTCAAGAGGGGAACACTGGACGCTGAAACCGCCAAACGAATGAAAAAGCTGGCGAAGGACAAGATGCTCCGGGCAATCAGCGATGTCAGCTATGCCAAAGGCTGCTATGAACAGGAAATGGAGCAGGATGCCCTGCTGACGGCTGTGACTGCTAAGAAATAAGAACGATGAGACATCAAGGAAGGGAGGGGTACCGCTATGCTGGAAGATTATCGCTGGGACTTGAGCGGCTACACGCAAGAAGTCTGCTTCCAATTCTCTGAGGGAATCACCCGCCGGGAAGCGGAACATATCTTCCAGTTGAAACCGGAACCGCCCGCAACGGAATACCTGAATGATTACATTTTACTCGCC
>JAJBVF010000578.1 GCA_020859965.1 Clostridiales bacterium | reverse complement strand
AATATTATAAGAAGCAGCCGTTTTACTACGTATCCAGGTATGAGAAGCTGAAAGAGAAATATCAGTCTGATCCGCAGCCGGAGACGAAGCAGGAAATGGAAGAAATGATGAAACTGATTGAATCCGTCTGCCCATATGGGGAGGCGGTTTTTCAACGGAACGAAGTAAAAGAAAAAATGGATAAGTGCCGCGGCGCTTTGAAAGATAACAAAAAAGAGATGAGGATTGTCGAAGATACGTTTAAACTTTTATGTCAAATGGAGCCGCCGGCGAGAGAAAGAAGTATGTCAAGAGAAGACCTCAAAAACAAAATAAACGAGAAAAGAGAGGATACAAAATATGGGACAGAGACAGGCAGAGGCAAAAAAATCCGGAGCGACACGGCGGGCAGAAAGACGCCCGGCGCAGCCATCGGGAAAGAATCCGAATAAGAATAAACCGGAAGAACGGATGGGAGAAGGGAAGAGTACAGATCAAGAAAAAAAGCGGAGGGAAACAGAGCAGAATCCGGATCAGGAAGAGAAGCAGGCGAAAACAGAGCAGAATTTGGAACAGGATAGGAAACAGGAAGCAAAACAGGAAAAGATGACCGTAACACAGATTGACCTGGAAGGAAGAGAAGTGGCGGATGAAAAAGCCGGGCAGTTGATGAAACAATATCTGAACTACGCTCCCTATCTTAATTCGGATGATTCCTATGCACATCATATCGAGCAGCTTTACCTGATGTGCCGGGAAGGATTCAGAAAAGAATTTATTGAAGAAGTGTTTTGCTACGGAAGGGAGATTAGCCTTGTCAGCCTCGACCTGCTGCGATGTATTGCGCTAATCGGCGGCGAAGAGTTCGCCATGAAATTCTATAAAGGAAACTATTCCCTGGGTGAAGTAAAGGATACTTATGCCGACTTTGCTGCAAGGGAAAAATTCAGCCAGTTTGATGAAATTGAAAAACTGCGGCAAGAGACTGAACTGGCGAGGGAACGGTTTGACCTGCAGATGGAATTTTTAAGGAAGGAGCAGGAGAACAGCAAAGCTTACGCGGATGACCGGATCAGGAGCGAACGGGAGGCTGCAGAGGAACGGCTGAAACAGCAGCAGGAATATTCGGAGGAAAAAATCCGCTCGCTGAAAATTACGTTTGAGACGGAAAAATCGCTTTTGAAGTCAGAAGCGGACAGGAAACGGGATGCCCTGGAGACGGAGCTTGGGATCTGCACGGTGAAGCTGGATTCGGTTCAGAAAGAACTGGATGCGCTGTGTGCACAGCTGGAAACAGTGCAGGTGGAGAATCAGAAATTGGCGGAGGAACGCGATCGTCTGGTGAGTGAAAATGAAAAATTGAAAGCTCAGTTAGCGGAAAGGACATTGCAGCCAGGAAAAGCTGCGGTTGGAGAAAATCAGCCAGAAGAAGTGAATCCGGTGGCACCAGAGGAACAGGTTGTAATGAAAAGCCCAACTGGAACAGGAGATTCGAGCCATGAAAGGAATTTGGGCGGCACGCGAGAAGAAGATATGTCGGATGCTGATCATTTATCAAAACCGGGAAAGAAGGGACTTATTCCGTTCCATCAGAAGCATAAGAGAAAAGAGACCAGGAAGCGGGACGATTTTGTGATCGACCTGATTAAAAATCCGGAATATACGGATGAGCAGTTTGAGATTATTTATTCTGCGGTGAAAGCGGGGATGCCTCTGAAGGAACTTGAGCAGATCCGCAATCCGGAACTTCCGGCTCGGAACATGCAGATGTTGGCAAATTATTTTATTAGAAAAGATGCTGGGATTCCGGCAGGAAAGGAGGCGAACGAAAATGGGAGCACCGATGAAAATCATCCGGCAGGCGGATCTGGAGAAAGAGCTTGAGCATCCGAAAGAGTCTTTGTATGCGCTTATGCGCAGTTATGAGTCAGTGAACCAGGCATTTCATCAGTATCTGAAAAGCGACAAGGCGATAGAAGACCGTTATGGAGATTTCCTGCTGGCGAGAAATTATAAGGAGATGCAGACGCTGACAGAAATGGGAGAAAAGAATCAGGCTGAAAGACACGAAATCAGCAGCGATCTGTCTCGGGAAGAGGCGGCACGTAAGGTGCTTGATTTTTACCTTCACCTTCCGGATGGATTTTCTCATCCATTTGAGAAATATCGCGGAGCTGGGAACTTTTTAAGCCTTGCGAAAAATGATATTTATTCCACTTTTGAAGACCGGGAAGCATCCCGCAGTCTGCTGAAAGATATGGCGATGGTGGTGGAGGCACTCCCGGAATATTATGATAATGGGAGACGCAGTACTAAGGAAAACCTCTTTAACGAGGTATGGGACTATATCAGATGCCGGTTTGAGAAGGAAAAGCAGGAAGAGATTTCAGAGGATGTAAAGCAGATTCCAAAAGCAGTAGATGCCTCCCAGAAAGAGTCAAAACAGATTTCAAAGATGTCAGAAGAATCTTCCGAAGAACCAGAGCAGATTCCGGGCATAACGCAGGCAATTATAAATAAGACAGAGCAGCCTCCGGAAGAACAGGAACAGCAGCAACAGGAGGAACAGCAGCCTCAGAAATTCGAACGGAAGGAAGAAACCCGCAAGCGGAAAGCAGGACGAACCCCATAAGGAAGGTGAATGACGCATGGCAAAAATAAATGAGGTAATAAAACTGGCAGAGGATCATGCTGCTGAGATAACGGCGTCGCCGGAGAAGTGGGTGGATTACCTGGATACATCTTCACGCTTGTACCGCTATTCATTCGAGGATACCCTGCTGATCCATGCACAGCGCCCGGAGGCGACTGCCTGTGCGGAATTTGATGTGTGGAGCAAGAAAATGAACTGCTGGATTAAGCGGGGGTCTAAGGGAATCGCTTTGA
>JAJBVF010000477.1 GCA_020859965.1 Clostridiales bacterium | reverse complement strand
GCGAACTCGTAGAAATAGGCTTTCCGTCAACCGTAGCCTCGTATTCGCTTAGGCCTTCGACACAAATCTGCGCTTTGCAGAAATCGCGATTCTCAAAGTCAAATCCGAGAGCGTGGATTTCGACTGCTTGGTCGTTGCCGGGAGCTACGTCCTCGATTACCGTCAAAGGCGTAGAGGAAGTGAGAGGCGGAATCTGACATTCCAGGGCTTTGGCTTTGAGGCATGAGGTGTCGCCTATTGCCACCGGAGTCGGGTATTTGGCCGAATAGTGACGGAATCTCTGTATCGAGATATCTTCAGCCATCAGATTCATGGCTGTAAGCCCAGCCAGAGCTCCAAGCACCAAGATGGGCGTGTGTGATTTCTTTATGTCTTTTATCATTTTATCAGATTTACGATTATTTCATGATATTACAGCATCACGCCTATCAGAATGCCCAAGGCCAACACTGCCAAAATCCATAACCAACTTGTCCCTTGCGAGGAAGAAGAGGATTGGCCAGAGTATTGCGATGACTGAGATGAGTAGGATGAACGGCGAGTTGAAGAAGCGGATGATGAGCCTCCGATTTTCTGCCGACAGTAAATGCCAGTACCCGGAATGCCAGTGTTGAGATAGGTGCCTTTCTTGCCGATGTTGACACTGGCCACTTTTCCTCCGATGGTGGTGCTCATGCCGCTTTTGCTGAAGTTGAGAGTTACGCCTGGCATTAGTTTCACTCTTTTTCTATAGCTGATGCCCATAATATTGATTGCTTTATTGATAATTGCTATTGGTAGGGATTGTTAACTATGCAAAGTTACGGAAAATTACACAATATTTCGTAACTTTACATAAAGTTTTTCCCTTATGAGACCACTGTTTTTCACCTCTATATGCACAGCAATCGCGCTCTCGGCCTCAGTGGCAGCCAATACGGGTAACATGTCTTTACCCAGGGCCTTTTGCCCAAGCTGGCCGAAATGGGAGGATGGCGGATGGCAACAAGTCAAGGTTGGCATTGGCGAGAATCGATACTCTCTGCAGTCGGGATTCTATATTGTGCGAGTATCTGGGCAATCGCCTCAGCGCATTGCCTTGGTGCCATAGGCACAATCCAACCCTCGTGGCCGTCGCTGAGTTGGGACTTAGCCGTTGGAAAATCAGTTATGATGACTGGTCACCCAAGAGCTTGCGCCTCTTGCACAGTCACTGATCGGCCCTCATATAGCGAGGGCTGCACATACCAATCGCAAGCCTTGATATAGGGATAAGGATTCTCTTTCTTGCCCAATAGCTTTACTCTCGCTTCCATGCCATAAGCCTCTATGGCATCACGGATATATTGGTCAGTTGCCCCATGCCCTATAATCCACCACTCCAGATCTATGCCCATCTCTATAAGCCGTTGGCAAATCACGGGGATGGCATCCAGTCTCTTTGCGGCGCAATAGCGACCAATGGTCAAGAATTTGATTCTGCCATTAGCCATATCCACGTCCGCTCCTATTTGACTGTCCGACAATGTGCGGATATATCTCAGCGGGAGGCGATTTTCAATCACTACTGTCTTGGGTTCCAGTTGAGGAAATACTTTCAGGAAATTCACCCGAGACATCTCGCTAACGCACACTATAGTATCGTAACGCTTCCAAACTTGCGCCTCTAATGCTTGGCAAACATCTATGGCTGAATAGTCGGTATGAACCCAAGCGCATTTCATTTTTGCATCTATTTTGTCAAGCACCATCCTTGGGAAACCGCAATAAGATATTGCTATATCATAATGGCCAAGGCTGTGCCTTTCTGGCAAAACTCTCACTACCCATTTATCTACAAAAGGGAAAATTCCGCTTTCATCGCGACACTTAAGGCTTCGAGAATACCCCCAAAACTCAATCTTTGCCATAAGCCGAGCTAACGCTATCTTCCCACATCCTCGCTTAATCGCAGTCAGGATTGGCCTCTCCAATACCTGATAGGGCTTTGGACTATCTATCACATTCACCCATTCAGGCAAGTGAGCCATAAGCGGGCCCCGAGGATCACTTACCCACAAATCTATAGAGATATTTTCACCCTCAAGCACCTCAAGCAATCCGAGAAGGCTGGTCTCAGCGCCTCCGAGCTCCATATAGTGTATATGAATCAGAATTCTCAACATCGCTGAAATGCAGAAAGCAGTCTATGCCAAGGCCTCCCCACTCTGTTCCTAATCCTAAGCCAGGGAGATAAGGCAGACATAGAATACCAATGTATTGAAATTGTATCAGGTTGAATCGTCAACCGGCCCGTAACCGGGTCAAAGGGATTCATACAGCTTTGTGGCAAAATCAAAGCGCTGCTTACTCGTTGCAGTTGGCCATTAGGTACAAGACCTAACTTCTCCAAAGCCAAGGTATTTAGCCTTGGGCATCCGATTGTGGGCCAATTGCCATCAGCTGCTGGTCTCAATGAATAATATTCATCGAGCATAGCCTTAACAGCTCTATGTCGAGGCACAGCGCCAAATCCTAAGCCTGTGGCAACGTATTGCGGTGTTTCAAAACCGAAAAAAGCCTCCTGGCCCAGATAAGCGTCAGGTCGCTTGATCAGTTCTACATCTGTGTCGAAATAAATTCCTCCGTAATAGTGCACCACCATCAACCGAGCCATATCGCTGAGGTATGCCCACAGCCCTTGTTCATGGCACCACTTAAGAAAAGGATGGGCCCCCAAGTCAAAATTGGATTCTTCCCAACGCCTAATCTCATAGTCGGGACACAGTCGCTCCCAACTGCGCAAGCAGCGAAGCCCCACTCTATTCATAGGTTTCTGTCCAAACCAACAGTAATGTATAATCTTGGGGATCATCTCTCAGATTCTTTCGCCATTATACAGCATGCGGC
>JAJBVF010000499.1 GCA_020859965.1 Clostridiales bacterium | reverse complement strand
GTATGAGGCAAAATGCCTCATACTCTTTTTGCAGCAGTGGTTATAGAAATTGAATTATAGTTTGGCATGTTTACAGTTTACAGAGATTTTTTATACAATACCCGGATGGAGTTCAGCACGCAGAGCATGGCTACACCGGTATCTGCAAACACTGCCATCCACATGGAGGCAAAACCGCACAGCCCGAGGATCATGACAAGGACCTTGATGACCAGAGCGAAGACAACATTCTGCCATGCGATTTTGTTGGTCGCCCGCGCGATAGCCAGAGACTGCGGGATGGCTTCCATGCTGGAGGTCATGAACACGACGTCCGCAGCCTCGATTGCCGCGTCCGCACCGCTTCCCATTGCTGCTCCGACATCCGCTCCCGCGAGTACCGGCGCGTCATTGATACCGTCGCCGACAAACATGACAGAGCCGTGTGCATTCCGCACCTGGAGCAGTTCGGTGAGCTTATCCTGCGGGAGCAGTTTTGCATGTACCTCGTCGATTCCGGTAGCGTCTGCAACTGCCTGCGCGCTGTCTTCCGCATCGCCGGTCAGCATGACAGTTTCAATACCAAGCGCTTTGATCTGTGATATGGCGGATTTTGCGTCTTCCTTGATCGTATCGGAGATGATCAGATGACCGATGAAAACACCGTCTTTTGCGGCGAGCACTTCTGTGCCGAATCCATTTTTGTGGTAATTCTCCAGAGAAACCCCATATTTTTTCATCAGCTTGCTGTTACCGCAGAGAATGGTACCTTCCGGAAGGACCGCCCGGATGCCATGTCCGGCGATTTCTTCTACTTCTGAAGGACGGGGAATCTCAATGCCCTGTTCTTTAGCCGCAGCGAGGATACTCGCACCAATCGGGTGGGTGCTGGAGAGCTCACAGCTTGCGCAGCAGGTCAGCAGTTCTTCCCGGGAGATATCATTTGATGCCGGAACAGCGCGCTGCACGACAAAGTTCCCTTTGGTGATCGTTCCGGTCTTATCCATGATGACCGCATCTACATTTTTCATTGCCTCGAGGGCTACGCCGCCCTTAAACAGAATGCCGCGCTTGGATCCTGCTCCGATACCGGAGAAAAAGGCAAGAGGTACGCTTAATACGAGTGCGCACGGGCAGCTCATTACGAGGAAGGTCAGTGCTGTATAGACGTAATAGTACCAGTTTCCGGTGATCAGGGACGGAATGATAGCGGTCGCCGCTGCAAGAATCACGACCACCGGTGTATAGATTCGGGCAAAACGGGTGATAAAGCGGTCAATCTGCGGCTTGCTCGCGGCTGCGTTTTCCACGGAATCCAGAATACGGGTAACCATGGATTCCTCCAGAATTTTCTCAACACGGATTTTCAGAAGACCGGAGGTATTTACACAGCCGGATGTCACCTCATCACCATAACCGACCTTGACCGGAACCGGTTCGCCGGTGACAGGAGAAGTATCCAGACGGCTTTCTCCTTCTACAATTACTCCATCCAGAGGGATCCGGTCTCCCGGACGGATCAGCAGGATGTCGCCTACGTTTGCCTCTTCCGCGTCAATGACGCGCACATCTTCACCAACCACGAGGTTGACGACTTCCGGACGCATATCGACGGCGTCCATAATCTGTCCGCGGCTCTTTTCTACCGCGATATGCTCAAAGTATTCGCCAATGCGGTAGAAGAGCATGACGCCGACTGCTTCCGGATATTCCCGGATAGCAAACGCGCCGAGGGTAGCGATGCTCATCAAAAAGTTTTCATCAAAGATCTGTCCCTTGAGCAGGTTTTTTACTGCGGTCAGCACAATACGTCCGCCCAAAATGACATAGCCGATCAGCAGGACGAGCAGGGAAGCCATCTCCATACCCTGATGCTCCAGAATTTCTCCTGCGATAAAAAGTACAGCACCTGCGCCGATACCAAGCAGTGTTTTTGCATTGTCAGACAGCTTTACGACCGGCGTGATCTGGCGCGCTTCTGGCAGAATTTCATTTACATTCAGGGTGTCTTTGCTCTTCGGGCGGGTGTCACGCGGAACCAGTTTTACCTCGGATTCGATGGAAGCGCAGATCTGCTGCATTTCCTCGAACAGGGAATCCGGATTTTTCCCTGTCACGCGCAGCTGCTTTGTCGCAAAAGTAAGTGTTGCATTTGTGACTCCTTCCAGATCATTGATCCGTCGCTCCATTTTGGAAGCACAGTTTGCGCATCCGAGATTTTCTACTGTGTATGTCCTTGTGACCTGAGAACCAGGCGATTTCGTGCGGGGCACCACCTTTACTTCCGATTCGATAGACGTACAGATCGACTGAATCTGCGGAAGCAGCGCGTCAGGATCCGGAGCGGAGAGGCGGAGCTGTTTCGTCGTATATGTGATTGTCGCGTAGGTAACGCCGGGCAGCTCCTTGATTTTTTTCTCCATTTTGGCAGCGCAGTTCGCGCACCCGAGATTTTCCAGAAGGTAGACTTTTTTTATGCAGTTTTCATCTGGCATCGTACAGGTGCAGTTGGAAAGGCTCTGTCCGCAGACATCGCAATAGTCTTCGTGCGGATGGCAGAGCTCGCAGTCACAGTCATCCGGATGTCCTTCTACGTGATGATGCTCATGCCCGTGATCATGCCCGCAACCACATTCGTCATGATCGTGATGATGCTCTTCATGTCCGTGATCGTGTCCGCAGCCGCACTCGTCGTGATCGTGAAGATGTTCGTGTTCACTCATACTTTGTTCCTCCGTTATGAATTTCTTTGTCGTTTCCTATAATTGGAATTGTCCTCCTGCCGCGGAAAACAGTTCGTCTTTTTGACTGTTCCCGGGCGGAGACACGAAAAATAATCACCACAACATGCGATGATTGCTCAGATATTTAAAAGATTGAATTTTCAGAT
>JAJBVF010000063.1 GCA_020859965.1 Clostridiales bacterium | reverse complement strand
TGTGGGACGTTGTGCCGCTTATTTACAGAAGTTGACGAAAAACACACAATTTATTATAATAACACACAGACGCGGTACGAGGAATGCGGCGGACCGCTTATATGGCATTACCATGCAGGAAAAAGGAGTTTCCGCTTTGGTTTCTGTAAATCTGATTGAAGATGAGCTGGATGCGTAACGAAAGCGATGCAGGCATAGGGAGTTTGAAAATAATTGCAATAGAGCAGGAAGATCATATATCCGGAAAGGAGGAGAGCCTGCATGGAAGAAAAGAAAGGTTTTTTTAAACGGCTTGCGGCCGGTCTTACGAAGACAAGGAATAATATCGTAGCCGGTGTAGATGCTATTTTTAAAGGATTTTCCAGTATTGACGATGATTTTTATGATGAGATAGAGGAAATCCTTGTGATGGGAGATATCGGTATCAACGCGACTACCTCGATCATAGAGGATTTAAAGAAAAAGGTGAAGGAGCAGAATATCAAAGATCCTTCCGCCTGCAAGCAGCTTCTGATCGACAGCATTAAAGACGAGATGAATGTCGGTGAAACGGCTTATGAATTTGAAAACCGCAAATCTGTGGTTCTTGTTATTGGTGTCAATGGTGTTGGCAAGACGACAAGCATTGGAAAGCTTGCCGGGATTTTAAAAGACCAGGGGAAGAAGGTTGTTCTTGCGGCGGCAGATACATTCCGCGCCGCAGCCGGTGAGCAGCTGATCGAGTGGGGCAATCGTGCAGGTGTCGATGTGATCAGCGGTCAGGAAGGAACCGATCCGGCGTCTGTTGTTTATGACGCGATCGCAGCTGCGAAGGCGAGAAACGCGGATGTATTGATCTGTGATACGGCAGGCAGGCTGCACAACAAAAAGAATCTCATGAGTGAGCTTGGCAAGATTAACCGCATTCTGGAACGGGAATATCCGGAGGCTTATAAAGAGACACTGGTGGTGCTTGACGGTACGACCGGTCAAAATGCGCTTGCCCAGGCACGACAGTTTAAAGAAGTGACAGATATTACCGGTATTATTCTGACAAAGCTGGATGGCACGGCAAAGGGCGGTATCGCTGTGGCAATCCATTCAGAGCTGGGAATTCCGGTGAAATACATTGGGGTCGGAGAAAAGATTGACGACCTGCAGAAATTTAATGCAAATGATTTCGTGAATGCCCTGTTTGACAATACCAGGGAATCCGGAAAGGATTGAAAGGTGAATGATCATGGAAATGCTGACATTAGAGAGCTTTGATGAGGCCTGTGAGTGCGTTAAGCGTGTCACGCAGGAGACAAAGCTGGTTTATAGCGACTATTTCAGTGCGCAGACGGGCAATCGTGTCTGGCTGAAACCAGAAAATATGCAGAAAACCGGGGCTTATAAAATCCGCGGCGCATATTATAAGATCAGTACGCTTACAGACGAAGAGCGTGCGAAAGGACTGATTACTGCCTCTGCCGGAAATCACGCACAGGGGGTAGCATATGCGGCACAGGCCTATGGATGCAAAGCAGTAATTGTGATGCCGGCGACGACACCCCTGATGAAGATCAATCGCACAAAAAGCTATGGTGCGGAGGTTGTTCTGTATGGAGAGGTATATGATGAGGCCTGTGCGTATGCCTATCAGCTGGCAGAAGAGCATGGTTATACATTTATCCATCCCTTTGACGATCCGGCTGTAGCGACCGGTCAGGGGACGATTGCGATGGAGATCATCCAGGATCTGCCTCTGGTTGACTATATTCTTGTGCCGATTGGAGGCGGCGGACTTGCGACGGGTGTATCTACACTTGCAAAGCTGCTGAATCCGAAAATTCAGGTGATCGGTGTTGAGCCGGAAGGAGCGGCCTGTATGAAAGCATCGCTTGCTGCCGGAGAAGTAACCACGCTTCCGGTTGTAAGTACGATCGCGGATGGTACTGCGGTTAAGACCCCGGGTGCTGTTATTTTTCCATATATTCAGAAAAATGTGGATGATATTATTACAGTGAGTGACGACGAGCTGATCGTGGCTTTCCTGGACATGGTAGAAAATCATAAGATGATCGTTGAAAACTCCGGGCTTCTGACCGTCGCGGCTTTAAAGCATCTGGATGTAAAAAATAAACGGATCGTATCGATTCTGAGCGGCGGGAATATGGATATTATCACGATGGCTTCTGTCGTTCAGCACGGATTGATCCAGAGAGACCGTATCTTTACCATATCTGTCCTGCTTCCGGATCGCCCGGGAGAGCTTGTGCGTGTAGCTTCTATTATCGCAGAAGAGCAGGGAAATGTCATTAAGCTTGATCACAATCAGTTTGTCAGCACAAACCGCAATGCTGCAGTCGAGCTGCGGATTACTCTTGAGGCATTTGGTACAGATCATAAGAACCGTATTATTGACGCACTGAAACGTCAGGGATATGATCCAATCCAGCAGATGGCAAGCCTGTAAGAAATTGCTGCAAGATGCACATGTGCTGTTTTACAGCAGATCCTTGCGCGGGCAGAAAGACGGCAGGAGAAAGAGACAGAACAGAAATGGACAATGAACTGAGATTTGCGATCCTGATCGACGCGGATAATATTTCCGATAAATATGTGAAGATCATACTGGATGAGACCGCGAACTGCGGGATCGCCACTTATAAGCGTATCTATGGGGACTGGACCAGCCCCCGTCTCGCTTCATGGAAAAATATTCTTCTGGAAAATTCAATCATTCCAATGCAGCAGTACAGCTATACCATCGGTAAAAACGCGACCGATTCTTCGATCATTATTGATGCGATGGATATCCTGTATTCCGGGAATGTGGATGGATTTTGTATTGTATCGTCAGACAGCGATTTCACCCGGCTGGCTTCCCGCCTTCGGGAATCCGGTATGATGG
>JAJBVF010000162.1 GCA_020859965.1 Clostridiales bacterium | reverse complement strand
TACATCCTTATGGACGGAAGCGTTGTTATGTGGGGCGATTTGACGCAGGGTCAGCTCGGCATAGGCGACTATGATAACGGCGCATGGCTTATCACTTCAGATTCGCCGATAACAGCGGATAAGTTCTCACAGAGCACTATAGGTTCGTTCCCGCTCGGCGGCGATATTTCCGATTATGTTCAGGTATTCTACGCTGACGGAAGTCTTTGGTCGGCAGGCGAGTACGGTCCGGCTCTCGGACGCGGCGAGCTTATGACTACGGACGACTCAGGTGCTGAGGTATCTGTTGATTGGGGCAGCATCATACTTGAGGCGGGACAGGTTCTTGCGGGTAAATCCGATGTAAGCGGATATATCAAGAATGTTGTTCTTGCATCAAACGGATACGACTATGCGGACCACTCCGTAATTATGACGGATAACGGTGCGGTATGGGCATACGGAAGAAATACAAACGGACTCCTCGGCGACGGCTCGACAACCGACCGTTACGAACCCTCGCGCGTCGGTACGTCATACTTCCTATTCGACGAATACACATATTCGTTAAGAGTGGACGATACCGTACAACTCGGACGTCCGACAATCTCCTCGTTCAACCTGCTGAACGGTTCAGAGGGAACCTCCACGGAGGGACTGGATCTTAAGTGGCAGACATGGGACGGCAAGAGCAACATCGTTACTGTTGATGAGGCTAACGGAACCCTTACGGGTATCGACGAGGGTACGACATATGTAATAGTATCGCTTGCGGACGATTCGCAGACGGTCGGAACCTTTAAGGTAGAAGTGCGCCCGAATAACGCAACTATAGACGGTGATGAAAGTGTGGCGTACCCGCAGGTTGTTTCGGGAACAAATACCACATATGCTCTCAAACCCAACGGTACTGTTTGGGCATGGGGCGGAAACGAATACGGACAGCTCGGAAACGGCAGCATATTCGGAACAACGCTCTATCCGGAACAGATTACATTTGATGATGATGTCAGAATTGTAAAGATTGCCGCCGCCGGTGACAGCGTAATGGCAATCGACGAAAACGGCAGAGTTTGGGCATGGGGCAGAAACGACAAGGGTCAGCTTGGTCTTGGCGATACATATACCATGGATAAGCTTTCCAAGCCTATGCTTGTGCTTCGCGGCGAACAGGCTGAAAACACGGCTGAAATCGAATCCGGAATGTCAGCATATATGTCCAATATAGTTGATATTGCCATAGGCGGTCTTACGGACGGCGAAGGCTTCGCGCTTCTCCTCGAAAAGGGCGGCACGCTTTACGGAGTCGGCGACAACTCGTATAATCAGATAAGCTCATCGGATGACGCATCGTTTAACGTACCGGTAATGATAACCAATACGGTTGAACAGATTGCAATAGGAAAGAGCGCGACGGCGCATATGCTCAAGCTTGACGGCTCGATTTACTCACAGGGTAAGGGCACAAGCTATGAATACGGCACAGGCTCGAATGAGGATAACCCGAGCTACAGAGCCGGCACGGCTGAAATAGAATACCGCGCGATGGCGATTGCCACGGGAGCGGAAAACGCTATGGCTTTGGTATACAACCTCAAGCAGGATGTTACTGTTGACGACAGCGTTACAGGCACAGTTTGGGCATGGGGTGCAAATAAAAACGGAGAACTTAACACCTTAAAGACGGATGTTACAGTACCTACACAAATTCCGGGCATAACGAACGCTGTTCTTATCGGCGGCGGTGAAAGCCTGTATGTTGTAGATTCGGACGGCAAGCCTATAATGGGCGGTCTTGCGTCCAGCGGTCAGCTTGGTCTTGGTACGGACGCTTCATCTGTTAACGTATATTCATTATCGAGCGCTAATCCTGTATATACCACAAGCGGCGATGTTGTCAGCGGCGGTGTATTAAGCATGACCTCTTCAATCGGCGGCGCTCATTCGGCATACGCGGATAGTGATGGTAATGTATGGGCATTCGGCGACAACAGCAAGGGTCAGCTCGCAATTCAGGATGTTACAACCTCGTACAACAGCGCCGCAAAGGTAGGCTCGGATTTGATTGTAACTCTTGATAAGAGCGAGATACTTGTTAAGAAAAATCAAGGATATGAAGAAATAAATATAACGGCAAAGCAAGGCTTCAATCTGTATCATGACAATTCGGATGACGCCGATATAACGGTTGAATACGAAAGTCTTGACACGGGCGTTGCAAATGTAACAACGGAAGATAATGTAACGGGTCAGGTAAGCGCGGTTGATACCGGCAAGACATATGTAAAGCTTACCGCTACGGGTGATGATAACGCGCAAAAGACTATGTTCGTACACGTTATCTCACTGCCTGACGACAGTGATCTTGAAGATGATGAAAAGTACGTTGCGTATCCGCAGATAGCGGTTGGCGACAACTTTGTACTCACGCTTCGCGCAAACGGCGACATCTACGCATGGGGCGACAATACCTACGGACAGCTCGGACTTGGTCTGGGACGTTTGGGAAGTATAGACATGAAGCCGCAGAAGCTTACCGTTACGGAAACAGAAACCGACGGTGACGGAAACGAAACCGTAACCGAGGTTAAATTCACAAAGATAGCCGCGGGACCCGACTTCTCGATGGCTATAGATACCGAGGGTAACCTCTATACATGGGGCAGAAACAATAACGGACAAATCGGTAACGGAGCCAACACCTCGGAAGAGGCGGAGGGCTATGATACAGGCAATGTTTCATCGAAGGAAACGCTTATCCCGTCGCCGCAGAAGGTTGCGTATTTCACCGATTATAATGTTGAAATGCGTGATGTAAGCGCGGGCGGCAGCAAGGGCAACAGCTACGCTATGGCTCTTGCGTCAAGCGGAGATGTATTCGCTTGGGGTTCAAATCTGTAT
>JAJBVF010000570.1 GCA_020859965.1 Clostridiales bacterium | reverse complement strand
GTATATACCAGCTTCGGAGACATCGCGAAAGAAGAAGGGTTTCTGACTGTAGCTTCATCCTTCCACATGATCGCCAGAATAGAAAAATACCACGGAGACCGCTTTGGACGGTTCGCGCAGTATCTCGAAGAAAATAAATTATTTGTCTCCGATGTACAGACCGGGTGGATCTGTCTGAACTGCGGCTACATTCACACAGGCACACAGGCTCCGCCCGTCTGCCCGGTCTGCCAGCATGATCAGGGATATTTCATCCGGCTTGAACTGTCGCCGTTTGCGAAATGAAAAATCAGATAAAACAGCGTAAGCCAGATGCAAAAATATTTTTACAACAGTTTCTGACATTTTATGACAAAACGGATAGGGCACTGATCATGTCCCTATCCGTTTCGATTTCTCTTTTAGAAAACCAGCATCAGCAGGTAGCGCCGCCTTTCACGTTCTTTTTCAGGATCGCTTCCTTATCAATCTTATTTTCAAGCAGCTTTTCACAGACGGTATCGAATCCCAGTCTGGTCACAGTGTCAGCAAAACGCTCTCCGGAGAGTCCTTCATCGCGGAACAGAAGAATCGCATTCTCAACTACATTCATAACCTCTTCCTCTGAGGTGAAAATACGCGGCAGTGCTTCTCCATGCGCAACCTTTTTGCCCCAGCGGCCGCCAATGTAAATACGATACCCATCCTGATAATCAATAGCACCAAAGATACATTTATCCTTGCACCGTCCGCAGTTATTACAGACATTCGGATCGATCTGGATCTTTCCGTCTGCAACCTTTGCCACTTTGATCGGGCAGGCATCTTCTACCTTACATTTCTTACAGCCATGACATTTGGTGTAATCGATCATCGGAACTCTCTGTCCAACGATACCCAGGTCATTCAGATTCGGCTTCACACAGTTGTTCGGGCAGCCGCCGACTGCGATCTTAAACTTATGCGGCAGTGTCACTCCGTGATATCCCACATAGAATTTTTCATGAAGACGCTCAGAAAGTCCAAAGGTATCGATCAGACCATACTGGCAGGTCGTTCCCTTACAGGATACAACCGGCCGTACAAGGGAGCCTGTTCCACCAGTGGAAAGTCCATGCTCATTCAAATACTCGATCAACGGCTGGATATTTGCATGTTTTACTCCCTGAATCTCCAATGTCAGACGAGTTGTCATCGTTACCGCCCCAGAGCCAAAACGTTCAGAAGCCTCGGCAATCACGCGATGCTCTTCTGCTGTGATTTTACCATTTCTGGTAATTACACGGACATTGAACACATCCGGATAGCGCTTATCCTGCAAGCAGCCAAGACCCTTTACACGTTTGATCTCTTCCGGAGGAATCGTGCCGGTGAACTCCACCTTTACTGTATTTACAAATGCTCCGCCCTCGAGAGCTCTGGTATTTGTATAGCCAAATGCCTTCAGGCGATTCTGCAGGAAATAGCCCCTCTTGCCTTTTGCGCATACCAGCAACAGCTTCTCATCCTTTTCGATTCCTTCGATCGGTCCATTTACCTGCGAAAGATTGATCCATTGTGCACCAGGGATCGTTGGCTTCGGATGAACATCAATAACTTTGTATCCTTTCGCCTTTCCTGCCGCATATTCAGCTGGCGTAAAGGTCTCATACGCTCCGGAAAGTTTGTTTTCCAGAATATAGCACGCCTGCACAAACGGATGGATCGCTGTAGAAAATGGCGGCGCATAAGCAAAATCCAGCGTATCAAAATCTTCCAGCTTCAGCCCCGCGGAAATGCCCGCAACCGCGATATCGACCATCTTATCTACGGCTCCTGAGCCGAGTACCTGAATTCCCAGCAGCAAATGCGATACTTTGTCCGCGATCAGCTTTGTGACAAAGGAGGAAGAATCCGGATAATAATGCGCCTTGTCGTCTGTGACACAGGTAGCGGTGACCACATCATATCCCGCCTCTTTTGCCTGCGCTTCCGTAAGTCCGGTACGTCCCGCATTCAGATCGTCCGCAAGACGCACGACTCCGGTGCCAAGGCAGCCACCATAAGCGATATGCTCGCCAGTCAGATTCTTTGCAAGTATGCGCCCGGTAAGATTAGCGGTAGAGCCCATCGCGGACCACTGACCTTTGCCCGTAATACGGTTCACCACCTGTGCGCAGTCGCCTACCGCGTAAATATCATCCAGATTGGTTCTCTGATATTTATCTACAACAACCGTACCACGGTTCATCTCTATTCCGGAATCCGACAGAAAGCCGGTCGCCGGACGGACGCCGATTGCCAGCACCACCAGATCGCCTTCAAAGCTTCCGACACTTGTCCGAACGCCCGTCGCCTTCTCCTGACCGAGCACTCCTTCCAGTCCGGCACCAGTGACAATCCGCATTCCTTTTGCCTGCAGCATGCGGCGTATGTAAGCGGCCATTTCCGCATCAAACAGATTCGGCATCACCTGCGATGCCAGATCGACCACAGTAACCTTCACGCCCTTTGCCATCAGATTTTCTGCAATTTCCAGACCGATAAATCCAGCGCCCACGACTACAGCACTGCGACAGGCATTCTTCTCCATATAGTCGCGCAGGCCGATCGCGTCATCCGGACAGCGCATTGTGAAAACACCTGGAAGATTCTTTCCCGGAACATCCGGCACAAAAGGTACTGCGCCGGTAGCAATGACCAGTTTGTCATACGATATAGTCTCCCCATTTGCAAAAGATACCGTCTTTCCAGGAGCATCCACAGAGACAGCTTCCATACCAGTGCACACCTTTACTCCTGTGAGTCCCGAAAAGCTCTCAGGTGTATTGACGATCAATTCCTCTCGTGTCTCAATGCTGCCTCCCACATAATAGGGAAGGCCACATCCGGCATAGGAGATATCCTGACTTTTCGTGTAAACAGTGAC
>JAJBVF010000237.1 GCA_020859965.1 Clostridiales bacterium | reverse complement strand
TTATGGAATGTAAAGATGGCATTTGCCCTGTGACTGGTATGAGTGTGCTGGAAGAAAGAGTGGAAGCGGCTGTTCGTTCCATTCTTTCCGGAGCAAATAGTTGTAATACCCTTATCGAGGCAGCGGCAAAGCCGGACGCTGACTATTTCCGCTGTCCTATCAGGGCTGGGATGGCTGTTTACGAGGATGAGAAACAACAGTTGATTAAGGATAGGGATACGGCCCTGCGTGATGCTGAGCTGAAGAGATACGCATTGGAAACTGTGGTAAGTAATTGTGATATTTCGAATCCAGTGGTTAAGGAAGCTCTAAAGAACGCGCTACCTGGCCATCCGTTGCTGGGATAGGAAATGGAGATGGACGTCGTTAAAGAAGGTATGCCAATTGTACAAGAGTTTAGCAATTACGGCTTAATTGGCTTGGCGTATCTTAGTTTATTCGCCCTTGTCATCATCGTCCTCTGGGGCGGATGGAAACGAGAGCAACGGTATATGGATGAGCAAAGAGAAATGCGGAAAGTGCTTACTGAAAACACAAACATTTTAACTGAGTTGACAATTTATATTAAGAATTTGAATGGGCATAACAAGAAGTAACCATGTTGTTCTCCTGATGTGGTGAGGCCCCGCTCGTGGCGGGGCCTGTTTCTTTATTCCCCCGTACTCCCAAATCCACCTTCGCCTCTCTCTGTATCAGCCTTAAACTCCTCCTCTGAGATCATCGTCAAATATGTTGGACGCGTTTTCATGATGGCCAGCTGGGCAATTCTCTGGCCGTACTTCAGATCGACCCCTCCCGTCCCTGCGTTGTAAAGTATCACTCCGATCTCCGCGCGGTATCCCTCATCAATTATCCCCGGCGCATTAAGAACTTGTATGCCATCCTTCCATGCCAGACCTGAGCGTGACAGAATGCACGCATGATAGCCCTTGGGCAGTTGCAGTCTGACGCCTGTCTTAGCGAGGCATCGATGACCAGGAAGCAAACGGAGATTACCTGTCGGTAGGTCAGGTTCACTTGCGTCAATATAACACCGTGCCATCAAGTCATAACATGCATCCGTATCATGTGCACGGATAGGCATAAAATCCTTGTTCGCACAACACGGAATCACAATCACTGCACCGCCATTATTCTTCGCCATCTCTTCCCTCCGTAATTACAACGTCTACATAACTTTTCACTACACTCAAATCACCACGCCGCTGATAACATACCCACTTGATATGCGGATTATTGTCCGCTGTATCAAGTGCATCACTTATACCGTCTCTAGTGGCTTTTAAAGAGCTGGTCAGGTTATCGTCGTCCATAAGTTTACCGCGTTTTTTAATGACACGTGTCATAGATATAGCCAAGTTTGTCTCACCATCCCAATGCCAGTTAGCTTTTTGAAATGCAATCTTACTGAATGTCTTGGCAGTAAACCTATGGGCTTTAACTCGCTGATATTTACGTGCCCAATGTTCACGACGATTTGCTTCGCTTATCACTTCGTTTCGTAATGGATATGCTATCACTGTTATCATCTTAACCTCCCCTAACCTCATCCTCATGAATGTATTGGACCCCGGGCTCTGACTTCACATACGGCACAGGCTCGCCCACAGGAGCCATTTGCACGAGCTGTGGTGCACGTTGCTGAGGCGGAGGTACCTGAGGTACCTGCTTTACCTCCGCTGGCCGTGGCGTCGGCGTATGCCGCTCGTGGAGCATGACAGGTTGTGGTTCGCGCCTCCGTGCCCTACCCTTTCGTCCTTTACAACCAGCGCATGATGGAATTAGACAGCAAACCAATAGAAAGGTTAGCATCTGTTTCATTCCTCAAACCCCTTAGGCAATCTCGTATCCTCGATCCAATCCATATACCTAATAGGGTTAAACCCGTTCATCTCCTTCATCTCTTCACGCAAACATTCAGGACACGCCATTTCTAAATCTGCATCTTCAATAGGTGCCCAAATGATACGTCCACATTCGATGCATTTAAGAGGAATTTTAGTGTCCATTATAAAGCCTTTCATTAACCGGTTCTGTTAGCGCGCGTTCGATTGGCCAGTGGGAAAGCCTATAACGTAGAGCTGATGGAGATATATTTAGCTCTTCCGCCCATACAGACAAATTTTGCACCTTGCCGTTGTATGTAATAAGATGAGAATCCCTCCTATTGCAAGAGTTTTCCTTGCGAGGCACAAAATTGCAATTACCCTGCTCATAATTGCCATTATTATTAATACGGTTTATTTGCAACCCCCTCGTCCAGCTATTGGTTAAAGCCCAGTTGATAAAAACCGCAGGGTTATGCCACTCATCGCAGACTTTGATGCCGCGACCGCCGTAGTCTTTATACTGCTTACAGTTTGGATTTTCGCAACGCTGAAGCATGTCATGCCATACTCGATATAATCGATGTTGCGTATAACCATGCGTAGTTTGAAGATCTATTTTTAAGCATCCACAAGATTTAGTTTCCCCTGTTCGCAAATTCCCCGCCATTACATCCACTTCTCTGCCACAATCGCAACGGCAGTGCCAGAGGGGGCGCCCATTTTTTCGCTCTTCGCTCTCATATAGTACCACTAGCCGACCGAACCTTTGTCCCGCTAAATCTTGCTTGCGCATTATAACCCCTTCGCCAGCTCTCGCCCACAAGATGTACCTTTGCCTCCACAGATAATATCACCTAGTAAATGCTTAGCCATCTGCACACTCGTTCCGTATAATAGCCGGTCTATACACTTGCTATTCCCGTCACACCCCCCTGAAAATAACACTTCCTGTATCACATCATTCTTAATAGCCACGGCTATAACCTTGCTACATACTGCAGGCGATGGAATTATGACCTTCCAAATAACTCCACTATCTCCATATTTTTCCATCACCT
>JAJBVF010000366.1 GCA_020859965.1 Clostridiales bacterium | reverse complement strand
GTGATAAAAAGCCTCATCGTAGGGATCGACAGTCACCTGTGTGCGAACAGTGGCTACTGTCCGGTAAATCCCGCGCGTCAGAAGTTCTGAGCGCAGGGTGTTCTGGATATCATAGCCGATATAGCCCTGACTCATTGCGGAACAAAGAGAGACGGGCGCACTGTAGGTTTCATGTGTTTTGGCATACTCGTTGATCGCGGTATGGATCATGCCTACCTGCGGCGCGTTGCTGTGTGTGATGATCAGCTGAGCGCCTTCCTCTACCAGGTCGGCGAGAATGGAAGCCGTATGCAGTACGGCATTTCGCTGTTCCGGAAAAGTAGTGCCAAGAGCTTTGTGTCCCAGCGCTACGACAACTCTTTTTTTCATATTGTTTTACCTCTCTGCTTCCTTTGATTCCGCTGCCGCGGCAAAAGGTTTGTTTTCATTCTCCCATTATACTGGTCTTATTCTGAAAAAGCAATCCAATTCTTTTTTCCCGTCATAATCAGGAGGATTGTCCCATATACTGTAAAAGCGTTTTCGATAACAGGAGGTTATTATGCAGCCGGAAATGATTTATCGCCTTCTCCCTGCGCAGATCGGCCGGATGCTCGCGCACTGTGCTCTGGATCCGGAGGAGCTTCAGGAAATCCGTCTGCGTACCGGCAGGCCGGTAATGGTGCAGTATCAGGGGCGGGAGTATGTGCTCTGTTCTTCCGGAAGGTTATCTGAGCATGCTGTGGAAGGATACAATATTGCAGAGGACGAAATAAAAGAAACGCTGGAGTATATCTCCGGGTATTCGTTGTATGCATTTGATGAGGAGATACGGCAGGGATTTCTCACCGTGTCAGGTGGTCATCGGATCGGATTGGCCGGACATGTGGTGATGGAAGGGAATCGTATTCGGTGCATCCGGTATATATCATTTCTGAATATACGTTTATCTCATCAGCGGAAGGGTTGTGCGGATCTGGTCATACCGTACCTGTATGAGAAGGGAGAACTCTGCCATACGCTTATTCTATCTCCGCCAGGAGGAGGAAAGACGACTCTGCTGCGCGATCTGATCCGGCAGGTCTCCAATGGGGGAAGCTTTGGAGCGGGCCGAAAGGTCGGTGTGGTAGATGAACGCTCCGAGCTGGCCGGCGCTTACCTGGGCGTACCGCAAAATGACCTTGGCATTCGCACAGATGTGCTGGACGGATGCACAAAGGCAGAAGGTATGCGGATGCTTTTGCGCTCGATGTCGCCACAGGTTATCGCAGTAGATGAGCTTGGAAGCAATGAGGACCAGGAGGCGGTCGAAGAGGTGTTTCACTGTGGCTGCCGGCTGCTTGCGACCGTGCATGGAGCATCTCTGGAGGAACTGAAGCAGAAACCGCAGCTGAAAGAGCTTCTGGGGGAGGGCATGTTTGAACGGTATGTGATCCTGTCAGGAAGACGGAAAATCGGTGAGGTGAGAGAGATCGTAAACGGACAGGGCGAGGCGCTGTATCTCTGTGATCATGGAGAAACGGTATGCGTGTGATAATAAAAATGATCGGTATGTGCTGCATTTTTTTATCCTGCAATCTGGCGGGCTTTGGCCTGGAGAGACGCATGAAATATCGCTGCCTGTTTTTAAGGGAAGTAAAAGAGGTACTGCAACTTATGGAGAATGAGATGATATGGCATCGGACGACGCTTCCGGAAGCGCTGATCACCGTTTCCGCGGATTGCCGGACATCTCTTGGACCGATACTTCGATGCTGCGCAGAACGGATAAAAGAAAGAGACGGACAATCTTTTGGAGATATCTGGCATTCGGGCGTTGACGGGAAGATTCCGAACGGACTTTTAAGTGCCGCTGAATATCAGGCTCTGTTGGATCTTGCAACAGCTTTTTGCAATACAGATGCTGTTTTACAGAAAACTCAGATCCAAAAGCAGCAGCAGCGTTTTGATTGTTTGTATGAAAGAGCGCAGGAGGAATGGAAAGAGAAAGGATGTCTTTACAGGCGTCTTTTCGGAGCGGCCGGCCTGGCAATCGTGATATTGCTGTTTTAGGAATGCGCGGACAGATCGCATAGGATCTGCCGGAATAAAAAGGATGGGAAATGAGTATAAATCTGATTTTTAAAATAGCGGCTGTGGGAATCCTGGTATCCGTTCTTGGTCAGGTGCTCAAACAGAGCGGCCGGGAGGAACACGCGTTTCTGACGAGCCTGGCCGGATTGCTTTTGGTCCTTTTCTGGCTGGTGCCTTATATCAGTCAGCTTTTTGAAACGGTGAAGTCTCTTTTTGCACTGTAAAATGATGGCATCAGGGTCTGAGGTCAGGAAGGAAGCTCCTGTGCTTCCGTTCGTGATTTCGGGACGCGCAGAACGTGAGGAAACAGCCATGAATATGATAAAAATAGCCTGCCTTGGAATTGCCGCGGTATTGCTTGCGCTGTTTGTAAAACAGACAAATGCTCCCTTTTCGGAGCTGATCAGCCTGTCGGCTTGTGTACTGATCATTTTTTACAGTATATCGAAGCTGTCGTCCGTGTTTGAACTGCTGGAGACACTAAGCGGCTATGTGTCAGAGCAGAAAAGTTATTTTAAAATCCTGATGAAAATTATCGGGATAACCTATGTTGCGGATTTTTCGGCGAACCTTTGCCGGGATGCCGGATACAGCGCGATTGCCGGACAGATTGAAATTTTTGGGAAAATATCAATTTTTGCTGTAAGCTCTCCGATCATTCTGGCATTGATAGAGGCTGTATATACGTTTGTATAAGATTGTATTGATCGGTCGTATTGATTGCATTGAAAAATCCGGACTGTATTGTTTCTGACCTTGCTGGGAATAAATGTTGGAAATCGGTTGCAAAAAAGCGGAAATCAGATTACGCGGATACTGCTGGCTTTCCTGTTTTGCC
>JAJBVF010000231.1 GCA_020859965.1 Clostridiales bacterium | reverse complement strand
TGAGCATCATGCTTTGCCTGGTGCTGGTAATGGGCACAGTCGCTTCGATCAGCGTGTTTGCCGAGGAGCCGGAGACGGCAGCGGAGACATTGGTGGAGGAAGAGACGACTACGCCGGAAAGCACTGCTGCGGAGGCAGATACGGAGGCGAATGCTGCGGCTTCAGAAGAAGCGTCAGAGGTGAGTTCTGAATCTGCAAGTGAAGAAGCATCAGAAGCAGCTTCGGAAGTAAGCTCAGAAGTAAGCTCGGAGCCTGCGAGTGAAGAGGCATCAGAAGCAGATTCAGAAGCTGCATCAGAGAATGTTACAGAAGCAGTAACCGAAGCTGCTTCAGAAGAGGATACAGAAATTGCAAATGATTCTGTCACGGATGTTGCCAATGAAGCGTCAGAAAACTCATCAGAGGCAACGATTGAAACAAATGAGACTAATATTACGTCCGAAAACAGCACGGAGGCGAACACAGAGGATGAAACTTCTGCAGCGGCTGTGCAGGAAATGATTGATGCACTCCCATCTGTAAATGAGCTTTCTGATATGACAACGGAGGAACAGCTTGAGGTATATTATGCCACGCAGGAAGCGGATGAAGCGTATCAGGCACTTTCTGATGAGGAAAAGGAAAGCGTGGACGACTCTCTTCTGGACGAGTTGTTTGATTATTTTAACGGGGAGATGACGACAACTGCAGATTATACTGTTGAAGTTGCAGTAAATGAAACTTATACACTGACCGAGGGAACCTCGCTGACTTCGGGAGACTGGTCATCTAATAATTCATCTGTTGCGACAGTAGATAACAGCAACAGTACAGTGACTATTACCGGTGTGGCGGCAGGGACAGCAACCATCACGCATACGTATTATTCATATTGGGGGCAAAGTACGGACACTTACAACGTAACCGTCACGGATGACAGCTCGGGCACTGAGGAGTCGGACGAAACTTACATTACCGTTTATTTATATGTTCAGGTGTCTGGCGATACTGATGTGGACACGTCCGAGTGGACATTAAACGGCAGCGGCTGGTACACAATAGGATACATTCAAATCCCAACGAGCATCCTTTCATCGGATGTACATACGAATCATACAATCGAATATACTTTTTCAAGCACTGACATGGCAGCTGTCGTTGACTATGTAAACAGTAATTCAGACTCCATTATTCTTTGGGGTAAAAATACAATAACCAGAGGACAAATAGTCAACAGTGTAAATTGGACGGCATTCAAACTCTGCGACGGAGCGAATAATTATGTTGACAGCGGTATACCGGCCTACCATCTGGATGGTACCTTAATTCTCTCCGCAACACAAGTTACGCACACGTTAATTTACGACGATAATGTGAATGACGATTCTGTGAGCAAGATGCCGAATCCAGATACGGAAACCGTTACTGACTATGTGACAACGCATAACTTTGCCATCACAGAAACTGTTCCTGTGCGTGATGGATACGCATTCGTTGAGTGGAATACTGAACCTGACGGCAGCGGAACATCCTATGCCTATGGCAGTTCCATTACCGTCGAGGATACAGAGACCCTTTATGCCATCTGGGTCAAAACAGTTGCCCTCAATGTCAAAAAAGTTGTCAGCGGTACAACTGCTGATACGGCAAAGAAATTTGAGTTCACTGTGGTATATGGCGATGGAACAGCGGATATATTCGAGTTGTCAGACGGGGAATCCTACAATAGTTTTTCACAAACCGAATTAACTGTTGGTTCGTCGGTAACTCTGACCGAGTCTGAGAACACCGGTTATGCCGTCACGGTATTCTATAACGGTAGTAACGTAACTCAAAATTCTGATGGCTCATTTACCTTCACTTTGGCTGAAGGCGTAACCGACGTCACAGTGACTAATACAACAACAACCACTGATATCACGATTCAGAAGATTATCAAAGGTAACATGGGGGACACGTCCAAAAAATTCTCTTTCACTGTGACTGATGAGGATGGGAATAATTATGACGACTTCACCCTTGGAAATACAGATATAAAGACAATCAGTGGCGTGACTATCGGTTCGAAATTGATTATTACCGAAAATAGCTATTCGCCTTATGACGTGACAGCGACCTACGATGGAGTTTCAATCACTGATATTAATGAGGGAAGCTTCACAGTAGAAGTTACCGACGGAGGAGCCATTGTAGTTACAAACACCTATAAAGTTAATCCAGATACCGGCATTGATCTTGATTCTGCTCCATATATCGCCATTCTGTTTGGCGTGATGCTGTTTGGCACGGCATTCTTGATCCGCAGACGCAGAAGGCTGTTGTAATACTCATATAATGAAAGGACTCTATGGTAGGTAGTAAGAAGCAAAAAGAGATTGCAGGCCAGGCGAAGCCTTCGTCAGAAAAAGATTGGTTGGATGAAAGCAAGCCGTTGAATAAAGAACATCAGAAGATGCTGGAATGGCTGAAAATGGTGAATTTCAGGAGAACACTGATAAATGGTGTAGATGAGGCGGACGTCTGGCGAAAGATGGAAGAACTGAATCATCTGTATGAGGGTTCCATGATCGCGGAAAGGGCTTCGTACGAGACTCTTTTGGATAAGTACGTAGTGAAAGAAGCTGAACTGGTAAGGTATAAGATGGCTGTTAAAAATATCAAGAAGAGATATGACGAGATGGTCGAGAAGAATAAATACCTGGAGCAGCAGTTAGAACTTCTTGGCGGGTTAAAGGCAGACAGTCAGTCAAACAGCGATAGCAGCAGGCGTCAGAAGGGGTGAGGCGATGAGAAAGACATCTGATTCATCCCGGGCTGAAACAAACAGAGCAGGAAAAACTGCCCAAAAGAGCAGAAAAGACGAACCGCTTACCGCAGAGCGGATAATCCACCGCCGCAGAAGCAATGCCGAGGTCAGGAA
>JAJBVF010000399.1 GCA_020859965.1 Clostridiales bacterium | reverse complement strand
ACCTGAGGAGCACCACCGTTTGCCTCTACCTTAAATTCACGTAGCAGACGGTCTACGCGGATCTCCAGATGAAGTTCACCCATACCAGCGATGATGGTCTGACCTGTCTCCTGATCTGTATGCGCACGGAATGTCGGATCCTCTTCAGCAAGCTTCGCAAGTGCCTCGCCCATCTTGCCCTGACCAGCCTTAGTCTTTGGCTCGATCGCAAGCTCGATAACCGGCTCCGGGAATTCCATGGATTCCAGGATCACCGGATGCTGCTCATCGCAGATCGTATCACCGGTCGTAGTGATCTTAAAGCCGACAGCTGCTGCAATATCACCAGAATACACTTTAGAAAGCTCTGCTCTCTTATTTGCGTGCATCTGCAGAATACGTCCAACACGCTCTTTCTTGCCCTTCGTTGCATTCAGCACATAGGAACCGGAATTCATCGTACCGGAATACACACGGAAGAATGCAAGCTTTCCAACAAACGGATCAGCCATGATCTTAAACGCCAGTGCGGAGAACGGCTCCTCATCGGATGAATGACGTTCTACCTCATTGCCATCCATATCTGTACCTTTGATTGACGGAATATCAGTCGGAGCAGGCATATACTCGATCACTGCATCCAGAAGCTTCTGGACACCTTTGTTGCGGTAAGCACTTCCGCAGCATACCGGCACAGCCGTGCACTCACAGGTAGCTTTTCTCAGCGCAGCTTTCATTTCCTCTACAGACGGCTCTTCGCCCTCAAGATACATCATGGTAAGATCGTCGTCCAGCTCGCAGACCTTCTCAACCAGCTCACCACGATACAGCTCCGCGTCTTCCTGCATATCCTCCGGGATATCTACGATTGAAATATCCTCGCCCTTATCATCATTGTAGATGTAAGCTTTCATTTCAAACAGATCAATAATGCCTTTAAAATCATCTTCCTTGCCGATCGGCAGCTGAAGGATGATAGCATTCTTACCCAGTCTGTTCCGAATCTGCTCCACAGCGCCATAGAAATCTGCGCCCATGATATCCATCTTATTGATAAATGCCATACGCGGAACATTATAGGTATCAGCCTGACGCCATACATTTTCGGACTGTGGCTCTACGCCTCCTTTTGCACAGAACACGCCGACAGCGCCGTCCAGCACACGAAGAGAACGCTCCACCTCTACTGTAAAGTCTACGTGGCCTGGAGTATCAATGATATTGATACGGTGTTCCAGAGCACCTGCTTTTGGCTTGCAGTTTTCCTGCAGCGTCCAATGACACGTAGTAGCGGCGGAAGTAATAGTAATACCTCTTTCCTGTTCCTGCTCCATCCAGTCCATAGTAGCAGTACCTTCATGTGTATCACCGATCTTGTAATTCACACCGGTATAATACAGAATACGCTCTGTCAATGTGGTCTTACCCGCATCGATATGCGCCATGATACCGATATTTCTGGTTCTCTCTAATGGATATTCTCTCCCAGCCAAAATTTTTTCCTCCTCATCAGACAGCCAGCATTTTCTTCATGCCGCTTTCTGTTTTAGAACCTGTAGTGAGCAAAGGCCTTGTTCGCCTCTGCCATCTTATGCATATCTTCTTTTCTCTTAACAGATGCGCCCGTATTATTTGCCGCATCCATCAGCTCATTTGCAAGACGATCCTGCATAGTCTTCTCGCCTCTCTTGCGGGAAAACATGGTGATCCAGCGAAGTGCCAGAGCCTGACGACGATCCGGTCTTACCTCAATCGGTACCTGATAAGTGGCACCGCCGACACGTCTCGCCTTAACCTCCAGAACCGGCATAACATTATTCATAGCCGCTTCGAAAGTTTCGATTGCCGGCTTTCCGGTCTTCGCTTCTATCTTTTCAAATGCTCCGTACACAATTTTCTGAGCAACACCCTTTTTACCGTCCAGCATAATATTATTGATCAGCTTGGTAACGATCTTACTGTTGTAGATCGGGTCTGCTAATACGTCCCTCTTCTGAATATGTCCTTTACGTGGCACGCTACTTCCCTCCTTAATTATAATAAGTAAACGACTCCAGTCGCTTTACTTTATGCAAAATTAAATCACAGGTACTCACGATTGTTTCCGTGTTCATGCTTGGACTTCTATATTAACCCGCAACCACCTGCTAATATGAACTCCGCATAAGGTGAAACAAATTCCTGTTTTCTTGTGATACTGGGTTCATGACCAAAGTATGACCCTGAAATATGAGATTATTTCTTAGCTTCCTTCGGTCTCTTGGCGCCGTATTTGGAACGTGCCTGTCTTCTCTTGGCAACGCCAGCGGTATCAAGCGTACCTCTTACTATATGATATCTGGTACCCGGAAGATCCTTAACTCTTCCTCCACGAATCAGGACAACGCTGTGCTCCTGAAGGTTGTGTCCCTCTCCAGGAATATAACTTGTCACCTCGATACCATTGGACAGACGTACTCTGGCGATCTTACGAAGCGCTGAGTTCGGCTTCTTCGGCGTAGCAGTCTTCACAGCCGTACAAACACCTCTCTTCTGCGGAGAAGATGTATTGGTCTGCTTCTTCTGAAGAGAATTGTATCCTTTCTGGAGCGCCGGCGCGGTTGATTTCTTCACCGATGTCTGTCTGCCTTTTCTTACTAACTGATTAAATGTTGGCATTCTCTTTTCACCTCCTGATGTAGTTGAGTTCTACTCACTGTGGTTGCTGAAAATATGCGCAAAAAAACAACATGCATTCACGCACTGAATCATTATACGAAAGGAGTATTTTCTTGTCAAGCCGTTTTTTATTTTTTTCTGCTCGCCTTCTCCATTCACCATATCCTTTTGCGTCGAAAGGGATTTCTTATTATTTTGTGAATTCTATGGACACCCCAAAAAAGGAATGTTAAAATAGGTTGAAGATGCCGGGCATCTATATTTAAT
>JAJBVF010000151.1 GCA_020859965.1 Clostridiales bacterium | reverse complement strand
ACCTCGAAGAGTGGCTTGCAGGCCGGATAGATCTGCTTAAACTGCGCATATCTCTCCTCATATTTTGCCGCAAGCTCCGCATCCGGCTCGATCGTATCGATGACACGGACAATCTTTGCCGCCGCTTCCTCAACGGAAGCGTATTCACCACAGCCGACCGCAGCAAGCATCGCGCCGCCAAGGCCAGGTCCTTCCTCACTTTCGATCACATCGACCTTCAGGTTCAGAACGTTTGCTATGATCTTCTTCCAGAGCGGGCTCTTTGCTCCGCCTCCGCAGATCTTTGTGCGCTCAATCTGAATACCAAGCGTCTTCGCCACTTCCAGAGAATCCCGAAGCGCAAACGCTACTCCTTCAAGAACCGCCTGCGTCATATCTGCCCGCGTCGTATCCATCGTCATACCGATAAAGGTACCGCGCGCGTTTGGATTGTTGTGCGGAGATCGCTCTCCCATCAGATAAGGCAGGAAATAAACATGATTCTCACCCAGCTTATCAATCGCGCTCTGCTCCGCCGCGTAATCCTTTGTGCCGATGATCTCATCCATCCACCATTTATTGCAGGATGCCGCGCTTAACATACACCCCATCAGATGATAATGTCCATCCGCATGCGCAAACGCGTGCAAAGCATTATATTTATCCACACCAAACTTTTCAGAAGAAATAAAAACTGTACCGCTCGTGCCGAGAGAGATATTGCACTGGCCATCGCCCACTGTACCGGTACCAACCGCAGCCGCGGCATTATCTCCTGCACCAGCGATCACCTTCACACTCTCCGGAATGCCCAGCTGCGCCGCTATCTCAGGCAGCACCGTACCGACCACCTCATAGCTCTCAAAGATCTGTGCCATCTGCTCTTTTCGAACCCCGCAGATCTCCATCATCTCTTTTGACCAGCAGCGATTCTTCACATCAAACAGCAGCATGCCGGACGCGTCAGATACATCCGTACAATGTACGCCGGAAAGACGATACGCTATGTAATCCTTCGGCAGCATGATCTTCTCAATACGGGCGAAATTCTCCGGCTCATTTTTCTTCACCCAGAGTACTTTCGGAGCCGTAAAGCCCGCAAAAGCGATATTTGCCGTATATTCTGAAAGCATCTCCTTACCAATCACATTGTTCAGGTAATCACACTCTTCCTGCGTACGCCCATCGTTCCAGAGGATTGCCGGACGGATCACCTGATCGTCTTTATCGAGAATCACCAGTCCATGCATCTGGCCGCCAAAACTGATGCCGGCTACCTGGCTGCGATCACAGTCCGAAAGCAATTCCTTCAGGCCATCCATCGTCTGAGAATACCAGTCTTCCGGATTCTGTTCCGACCAGCCCGGATGCGGGAAATACAGCGGATATTCTCTGGAAACTATCTTCTGAATCCTTCCATTTCCCTCCATCAGCAGCAGCTTTACCGCTGAAGTACCAAGGTCTACACCTACATATAACATCCTGCTCCTCCTGTCTTCTGTTCGTTTTCTCCGACTTTATTTTCATCGGTCGTTTTCTATAAATATCCACGGCAGAATGTCCTCAAAAACCGGCTTTCTCCCACACTACTATGACTGCTCAGAAGATTCCGGACTTTCCTCTTCCGGCAAATCTGCAGGCTCCATATCTTCCGGTTCAGAAGCTTCCGGCTGAGCGCCCGTCATGATATCGAGTACACGAGGCATATTCTCTAATTCTACACGCTGGTGTTCTCCGCCATCCTCACCGTCACGTGTCCATGCCACAGGTTCTTCGGAGCATACCACAAGATGCCTTGTCTTGAAACGGATAACGCAGTCGCTGTTCTCATCATTGATCAGAAGGGCTCCAATCGTTTTCTGCCAGTCGATCAGGTCGGAAGGAGTACGCACGAGTGTCACTTCAAACAATCCGTCATTCAGCTCCACATCCTTACCCGGAAGTCCTTTAATACCGCCGACAGAATTCGAGTTCGACACCATACCATAAATAAAATCGCCGTTCGCAGAGAATTCTTCGCTCTCTATCCGGAGAGAATAGGAACGCCAGCTGCCCAGGCGCTTCACGCCTTCAATAATATAAGCGGCATGACCAAGAACATTTTTCAGCTCCTGCTTTGTCTGATAAGAAACATCCGTCAGCAGACCAAATGCCGCCACATAAACAAAGTAATCCGACTTGTTGAACCGGCCAATGTCACATCGAAATTGTTCCCCCTCGACAATCGCCTCCGCCGCCCGCTCCATCTGGCGTGGAATGCCAATGCTGCCCGCGAAATCATTGGTACTGCCTGCGGGAATATAGCCAATCGTACGGCGAACACCGCTTTCCATCAGGCCCGTCACCACTTCATCCAGAGTTCCGTCGCCACCGCTGCAGACAATCAAGTCAAAATCGGCCGCGCGCATACGCGTAGTCTGTGCGGCATCGCTGACTGCTTTCGTCGGATAGACTGTAACATCATAATCCGCTGCCGAAAATCGCTCGATAATCCGTGCCAGACTGAATCGGATCTGGCCTTTACCGGATCTCGGGTTGTACACAAACAACATTCTTTTCATGAATAATCACCTTCATTGTACTACGCATAAACCAGATTCACAAGCAAATTATTGCTAACTTTCTTGATTAATCTGCAATTGTTCTGAATAATCATCGCTGATTTTACATACCTTGCGATCCCAGGTATACAATCCGTTTGTCTCCTCCTCAATATCAGACAACTGTGTGTAAATTGCACCGGATAACCCCTTTTCACGCAATCGGCAGATTGTCTGCTGCAATTTTTCCAGCTCCGCCACGAATTTCTCTGTCGTAGCAAATGTCCGGTAGCCATATGTTCCATCGCTGGAAACATGTCCGGGAATCCTGCAGGAATAGCCGCCGTACTCAGAAAGGACAAAAGGTCTCCGGTCATTTTTCACCTTCAGAGCGCGGAAA
>JAJBVF010000297.1 GCA_020859965.1 Clostridiales bacterium | reverse complement strand
ACCCTACTCGCTACATCAATGGTGCGAACGCGACCAACATCATGTGCGCTGACGGCTGCATCATCGAAGGCGATGTGGAGAACAGTGTTCTCTTCCGTGGTGTTAAGATTGAGAAAGGCGCCAAAGTAAGAAATTGTGTTCTGATGCAGGATACAGTCGTAGAAGCCGGAGCTGACATCGAATATCTCATCACCGATAAGAATGTAAGAGTCGGCGCAGGCAAAGAAATGAAAGGTACTGACAGCTTCCCGGTATATGTTGCGAAAGGACATACCGTTTAATTCTGATCTGATACCTTTAAAAAGGCAGTGCATGGAACTGTTCGTGTAAGAGGCGGCTTTTACCTCATACTGCTTTCCCGGCTCTGTGCATCAAAAAAGAAGGCACTGGAGTGATTCCGGTGTCTTCTCTTTTTGATGCACAGGCAAACTGGAAAAGATTGCGTCTGAGGTACACCTTCCCGCAGTTATAAGGAAACAAGTACTATTGTTTCCTGTAAAAGCATATCAGGCTGAATAGGGTGTAGTCATCTCCGTCACCTCATCCACATACGGCCATAGTTCCTGACACCTGCAGGTACCGGTCAGATAAAGTTCTACACTCTCTCCTGCCAGATCGATCAGAGAGCGCAATTCCTGAATCGTGACAATTTCTCTGTCAGTCAGTCCAAGAATCTCATCCAGAATGAGGACATCGCACTCTTCTGTCATCAGAACTTTTCTGGCAAAATTAAGGCCGTTTTTAATATTCCGGCACTCATCTTCCCGTTCGCGCTCTGTCAGATTCTCATAATTCTCCGGAAATTTCTGAAACCGGAACAAACGAAGCTCCGGCTCAAGTCGTTTAAAATAATCCGCGGCCATCTCATTATTCTTTTCTTTAAGGAACTGAATCACGATAACACTCTTACCTGCACTTGCCTCGCGGATTCCCTTGCCAAGCGCAGCCGAGGTCTTTCCCATACCGGTTCCACAGAAAATATGTATCTTTCGTCCGTTCATATTCTACCTCCCGACCAGCGCCAGATAAGTGCCGCCTGTATCTGACACCAGTCTCATTGTACTACATTCGTTTACCAAATGCAATTCTTTACTCCACGTATTCCAGCTTACTCACGGACACCTCATAAGCGATACGTTTTTCCGCAGACTCTTCATTCAGTTTTTTTACATATTCCCTGCTCTGTATACGACCCCATACCTGTACGTGGCCTCCTACCTCAAACCCGGAGGCAAAGCGTGCGTTTCTCCCCCAGCAAATGCATGGAATGTAATCCGATTTTCCGTATGAACGGTTTACCGCCAGCAGCATATCCGCGATTTCTCTTCCCAGCGGAGTGCGCCGGTATACTGGTACTTTACAGATATATCCATCCAGAAAAATCTGATTACTCTTTACTTTGTCACATTCCTGTTCCACAAAGCTGATCTCCCTGGCAAAGACCGAGAGCACCAGTCGGTTTCTCTTTTCTTCATGCCGGTTGTAGGAACGAAACTGACCGAATATTTGTATGTATTCTCCCTGATAGTCCTGTGTAATGTCAATCAGCCGCTCTGAAATCATCACGGGTATGATGTCTGTCGAGTCGCTCAGCCTCTGTACGGAAATATCCACCATATAAAAACCTTCCCCGAATACCTCATGGCTGAATGAGAATTCTGAAATAATCTTTCCTATAATGGATACCTGATTGTTTTCAATAATCTTATCTGTCATGTTGAAATTTCTCCCTTCCTTCGTATAGCGGAGTATAACGCACCTGTTCGCCCGGTTTCTGCATTTCCAGCTCTTCTTCCTTCGGCAGTCACTGGGTGGCCGCGTATATCTTCCTGTACATAATCTATATTATTCAGCGCATATCTGATTTAGAACTATTTTTCCGATTTTTGTAATTTTTTTTTAATCACTCTTGTATTCTTCCGAATTTGTGCTAAACTTGCTTGGGCACATAAACAGAGATTATAAAACCGTTAAATAATGTTTCACGGGAACTAATGGAAGACAGTCAGGAGAGAGAATTTATATGATAAGAGAAGATGTAAGAAATATTGCGATCATTGCGCATGTCGATCACGGCAAGACGACTCTGGTAGACGAGCTGCTCAAACAAAGCGGTGTATTCCGGAAAAATCAGGAAGTCGCGGAGCGCATTATGGATTCAAATGATTTGGAACGTGAACGCGGCATCACAATTTTATCAAAAAATACAGCGGTAACTTATAAAGACACAAAGATTAATATCATCGACACTCCCGGTCATGCCGATTTTGGCGGTGAAGTCGAACGTGTTCTGAAAATGGTAAACGGTGTGATCCTTGTCGTGGACGCTTTTGAAGGTGCAATGCCGCAGACCAAATTTGTTCTGAGAAAAGCTCTGGAGCTGGCACTTCCGGTCATTGTCTGTATCAACAAGATCGACCGCCCGGAAGCACGTCCGGCAGAGGTAGTCGATGAAGTCCTGGAACTCTTTATCGAACTGGAAGCTTCTGATGAGCAGCTGGACTGCCCCTTTGTCTACGCTTCCGCCAAAGGCGGTTACGCGAGTCTGGATCCGGAACAGCCCGGGACAAATATGGAGCCTCTCTTTGAGACGATCGTAAATTATATTCCCGCACCGCAGGGAGATGAGACCGGTCCGACTCAGGTGCTGATCAGTACGATTGATTTCAATGAATATGTTGGACGCATCGGTGTTGGTAAAGTAGACCGCGGCACGATCTCCGTCAATCAGGAAGCGATTATTGTGAATCACCACGATCCGGATAAAAAACAAAAAGTAAAGATCAGCAAGCTTTACGAATTCGATGCTTTAAATAAAGTGGAAGTAGCTTCTGCAACAATTGGATCGATCGTTGCCATCTCCGGAATTTCCGATCTCCATATCGGAGATACGATCTGCGCACCGGATGCGCCGGATCC
>JAJBVF010000124.1 GCA_020859965.1 Clostridiales bacterium | reverse complement strand
TGCGCGTCTGTGTGCATCTTTTATAGTGAATGACAAAAGAATTTTGTCGTTCACTATTGACATCATGGAAAGAGCCTGTGGGCTGGGTGAATAAGGTTGAAGAGACGAATCGAACAATTATTGAACGGAATATTTGAATACGAGCAGAAACCACTGGTGATCCGGCCGGCCGGACTGGAACTTAAGGGAAAGTCCGGCTCTGTGATCTATGGGAAAATTTTTCTGGAAGGAGCGGGAAACCGGCGGGTGCATGGCTTTCTGTATCCTTCGGATGTTCGTATGATCTGCGATCCGGTGGAATTTTCCGGGATATCGAATGAGATCCATTACCAGTTTGACTGCAGTGGGCTGAACGCAGGCGCGGTCAGTGAAGGCAGACTTGTGGTCTGCAGTGACTGTGGAGAGGATGTGATTCCTTATACGGTGCATATAGCGGCTGCGGAGAATGAGGCCGAGCTGCCATTTGCGACTCTGGAGGAATTCGCCATGCTGGCGAAAACCGATTTTCAGAAAGCGTACCGCTGTTTTCTGGAGCCCGGATTCCGACAGATTCTGAAAGCTCAGCCGGAGCTTGCCGGTTTATATGATGGACTGCGTCTTCCTGATGTCAGTTATCACAGTCTGGAGGAATTTCTGGTCGGAGCAGGTCTGAAAGAACCTCTGGTTTTGTCGTTTTCCAGTGGAAAGCCTGATCATGTGGATACGGATCAGAGAGAGTGTGCCCGGACAGAGGATGGTGCGGTGCGGGACGGAGCAAAAGAGAGAGTTGAAGATACCGGTGAAGCTTCCCTGAGTACAAATCTGACGATTCTGGAAGTAGATTACGGAGAACTGAAGGAACCGGTTCAGGAGACGATTCAGCTTCGGAAGAACACCTGGGGATTTCAGACGATTGAGGCGGAATCGGATGCTCTGTTTGTGCGGCCGGAACGGAAGTTGTTTTCGTCGGATGATTTTGCGGGAAGCACCTGTGATCTGAACCTGATTCTGGATACCAATCTCATGCATGCGGGGAAAAACTGTGCGAGGCTGACGCTGCATGCCGGACATCAGACATTGCAGGTACTGGTGACTGCAAAGAAAAAGGCGGACTGGACAAAGGACCGCCAGGCACATATCCGGAAGATTATGACGAAGAAGCTGGAGAATCTGTACATCAGTTTTCGCCTTCAGAAAACGGATCTTCCGACCTGGATCGAGCATTCAGTCAGCGTGATCAACAGTTATAAGAGAGCGGGAGGCGACGACCCGTTTGCAGATCTTTTCCTGGTACAGATGTACTTCGCTGACGACAAAAAACACAGGGCAGCCCGGCTCCTGGAGCAGATTGAGGCGCAGAAGGAAAGGCTCAATACACCGGAACGTTATTGCTATTATCTGTATATTACGACCTTTTTTTATCAGGAAGCATCTTATGTGGACCGGATTGAGGAAGAGGTCAGCAGGCAGTTCCTTCGGAATCCGACAAGCTGGCCGCTGCAGTGGAGTCTTCTTTATCTTCAGGAAAAGTATTTAAACAATCCGGAAGCACGGTATGAGGCTGTAGCGGAACAGTTCCGCAGCGGCTGCCGCAGCCGGATCCTCTATGTGGAAGCGTGGCAGATTCTGAAAGGAAATCCTTTCCTGATGCGCCATCTCGGGGAGTACGAACTTCATCTTCTGCGCTTTGCGGATGCAGAAAAAGTCATGACAGCGGAGATCCTTCGCCAGGTGGCGAATCTTGCCATGCATGCATCTGCTTTTGATCATCGCCTGTATGAGGCACTTGTGAATGGATATCGGCTGTATCCTTCCAACGATCTGGTAAAGGCGATCTGCCAGATACTCATCCGCGGGGAAAAGACGGAGAGCAGATATTTTGAATGGTATGCACGCGGGGTAGAGGCCGGATTCCGGATGAATGGGCTTTACGAAGCCTATATGCGGACGATGGGGGGCACGCAGTTCCGGGATCTGCCTCAGATCATTCGCATGTATTTTGCTTATGATACCTCGTTGGATTATAACAGGCGTGCAGCGCTTTATCGCAGTATCGCGGACAATCGTGAGAGCGATCCGCAGACATGGCACAACCACCGTCCCGCAATGGAACGGTTTGTTACAGATCAGCTGGAATCCGGGCATATTTCGGAAGATCTCGCAGTGCTTTACCGCAGCTTTCTGAGAGAAGCTATGCTTACTGAGCCGCTTGCCAGAAAACTGATCCAGATTCTGTTTACCTGTGAGATCACCTGTGAGCACCCGGAAATACGGCAGATACTTGTCTGCTCTGTCCGTATGCCGGGGGAACGCAAGGTGAGTCTGAAAAATGGCAGGGGAAAGATAGCGATTTATGATCCGGACAGCGCAATACTTGCGGTTGATGAAAATGGACAGCGGTATGAGGCTTCTTCTATCTGCCGGATCCATCGTGTGTTTGAAGATGAAAAGCTGTTGGCATGGTGTGCGAAAAAGGCGCCGGATATGCCGGGACTGGTCGTTTTCCTCTGCACACAAAGCTGCAAAGAGCATCTGATGAATGAGAGGCTGCTGCCGTATTTCCGTACCGGATGTGAATTGCGGGGAATATCGGATGAGTTCCGGGATGAACTGCGCCGGATGGTGCTGGCATATTACATGGAGCACCCGCGGGAGGAATCACTTCCCGGATTTCTGGACCAGATTGCCTGGGAGGAGTATGTGCATGTCGACAAGACTGCGCTGGTCACGCTGCTTGCGGAAGAGAGTAAATGCGCGGAGGCTTTTGAACTGCTGAATATGTATGGGGCAGAAGATATTCCTCTGTTGCAGCTGGTGCGTATCTGCAGTCGTATGGTCTTAGAGCTGGAATTTGAAGAAAACGCCATGCTTTTGTCTCTCTGCTATCGTTGCTTTGCAAAAGGGAAGTATGACGATAAGCTTCTGCGTTATCTGTTCCTTTACTA
>JAJBVF010000047.1 GCA_020859965.1 Clostridiales bacterium | reverse complement strand
TTATCTGGAAGACTTTGAAGACGACTTTGAAGATGATTTTGAAGACTTCTTTGAGGACGATGACTTCCCGGAAGCGAAGCATGAGAAGAAGACTGAAGAGACCAAAGAACAGCCGGCTAAAGAAGAAGCTGCGCAGGAGACTTCTGAGCCACAGGCGGAAGAGGATACAGAAGAAGAAACAGAAGAAGCTGAAGAAGAAAGTGCAGAGGCTGAAGACGAAGAGCCGGTGACAGCAGATGATGCTGAGGAAGATGCAGAAGAAGATGAAGATTCTGAGGAAGAAGCATAACTTTTCGTGTTGGAATCTTTTGAGATGGCATCAGTAAAATCTGAGATCTTTTAATTCGGAAATGATCAGAAATATAAAATCGGGCAGATGCTGAATCGCGTCTGCTCGATTCGTGTATAATGCACACGGCCGCCTCCTATCCGATTGCGCAGGGGTAGAAATGAGCAAAGATAAAAAAACAGTGACAGAAAACTAATCAACGATAACAAGGAGGAGCATTCCGCATGAAAAAAGGACAGATTCTGGAAGGTATTGTGGAGCGTGTTGATTTTCCGAATAAAGGCATTGTTCGGACGGAAGAAGGTACCGTGATGGTAAAAAATGCGTTTCCAGGCCAGAAGATTCGCTTTGCCATTACAAAGAAAAGAAGTGGCCGTGCGGAAGGACGTCTGTTGGAAGTACTGCAGGTATCTAGACTGGAGATGCGTTCTCCTGCCTGCGGCTGCTTTCCGAATTGCGGCGGCTGTACATGGCAGACCATGAATTATAAAGAACAGCTTGCAATGAAGGCAGACCAGGTAAAACGATTGCTGAATCCGGTTTTTTGCTCTGCAGGATTGGAAGATTGGTGCGAGTTATCATATAGAGATCTGAAGACGATAGAGGACAGAAGTGAATGCGATGCCACTGGAGCAAAGACAGAAAAAAATGAAGATAATAAAAACAAAACAGTAATTTTTGAAGGCATCCACCGCAGTCCGAAGGAATTTGCTTATCGCAATAAAATGGAATTCTCTTTTGGAGATTCCTATAAGGACGGACCGCTTTGTCTTGGACTTCATAAATGCGGAAGCCGTTATGACGTCCTGACTACATCTGATTGCCGTCTGGTTCATCCGGACATGACTGCAATTCTGACGGCTACACTTGAATTTTTCCGGGAAAAGCAGATCCCTTACTACCATAAAATGACGCATACAGGAATCCTGCGTCATCTTTTGCTGCGCAGAGCGGAAAAAACCGGAGAAATACTTGTTTGCCTGGTGACGGTCGGAGAGCGTGAAGAAAAGCCGGAAGAAACGAATAAAGAACAGATTATAGAACGGATTATAGAAAAGACAGAAGGAACGAACGAAGAAAAAGAAGAAGAGAAGAGTGAAGAAAAGAACAATGAAAAGAACAAAGAAAATAATGAAGTAAGCGCTGAAGATGCTTTTGTGAAAATAGATGAAGCTGAAATTACCGGTACAGAAAAGAAGTTCGGAAGTCTCACAGAACTTACAGAAATCACAGAAATCTGGCAGGAATATGCGGCCCGCATCTTATCGCTGCAGCTGGAAGGACACGTCACGGGAATACTTCACATGCTGAATAATTCCGTGGCGGATATTGTTCAGAGCGAACAGACTACGGTGTTGTATGGGAAGGATTATTTTTACGAAACCCTGCTTGGTCTGCATTTTAAAATCACACCATTTTCTTTCTTCCAGACCAATTCCCTGGGTGCGGAAGTGCTTTACAGCACCGCCCGCGAGTATATCGGAAATACAAAAGCAGCGACTCTGTTTGACCTCTACAGCGGAACCGGGACGATTGCCCAGATACTTTCCCCGGTCGCTGAAAAAGTCATAGGCGTGGAGATCGTAGAAGAGGCAGTTGAAGCTGCCCGCGAAAATGCCAGAATGAACGGCCTGGATAACTGCACGTTTCTGGCAGGCGATGTCCTGAAAGTCCTTGATACCATAACCGACCGTCCGGATTTCATTGTGCTCGATCCGCCGCGTGACGGGATTCATCCGAAAGCCTTAAAAAAGATCATCGATTACGGGGCACCTAACATTCTTTATATCTCCTGCAAGCCGACCAGCCTTGCGCGGGACCTGGAAGTGTTGCTGGCGAACGGGTATCAGGCGGAGCGGATCTGCTGTGTGGATATGTTTCCACAGACGGCGAACGTCGAGACTGTTTGCCTTCTTCACAAACCATTTTAGACCCGTTCCGTAGTCCGAAATTCTATGTAGACCTCATGATTGATATGAAGGATTATTACCGGATTGTAGGACGGAAACGTTAAAAACTGAATAATGAGATTTTTACAGGAAGCTGTCAGTATGTGTTTTTTCTTACTGGCAGCTTTTTCTATTTGGAAAATCGACTCTGGAAGCGTTTGGCAAATGATTGATTGCTGAGCGCTTTTTTCATTTTGGGAAAAAGTGAAGACAGGTAACTGTAGTTGGGTGTCCGAAATGGATATCTTTTTTCATAAAGAGCAGGAGGATATTTATGCTTACACATTTTATTGCTTTTTGCGCAGGCGGTTTTTTTGGAGTGGTTGTGATGTGTATGTGCTTTGCGGCAGGCGAAGAAGACCGCAGAATGGGCTGTTACGATGAAAAAGGGGGAAAGGATAAGTGAATACACAGATCATTGCTTTATGCAATCAGAAAGGCGGAGTCGGAAAAACGACTACCTGTGTAAATCTGGGAGTGGGGTTGGCGCAGGAAGGAAAGAAGGTTCTGGTTATTGATTTTGATCCGCAGGCCAGCGCGACAATCAGCCTGGGAATTCCTCAGCCGGATCAGCTTCCAGTGACGATATCGACTATGTTAGGGAAGGTTTTGACCGATCAGCCAATCAGTCAGGGCGAAGGAATTTTACATCATTCAGAAGGAGTCGATTTCATGCCGGCTGATATTCAGC
>JAJBVF010000509.1 GCA_020859965.1 Clostridiales bacterium | reverse complement strand
CATCTCATGTACGGTGTCATGGATCGCGTCGAGGTTGAGAGCCTTCGCGCGCTTTGCAAGGTCAAACTTGCCTGCGGTTGCGCCATTCTCCGCATCTACTCTCATCTCAAGATTCTTCTTGGTGCTGTCGGTAACGACTTCACCGAGAAGCTCTGCGAACTTCGCTGCATGCTCTGCTTCTTCGTAAGCAGCTTTCTCCCAGTAGAGTCCGATCTCCGGATAACCCTCTCTGTGAGCTACTCTTGCCATAGCGAGATACATACCTACCTCAGAGCATTCGCCTTCGAAGTTTGAGCGAAGGTCAGCTATGATATCTTCCGGTGCTCCCTGTGCCACACCTACTACATGCTCTGCTGCCCAGGTCTTGTCTGCTTCCTGCTCCTGGAACTTGGATGCCGGTGCCTTGCAGATTGGACATACTTCCGGAGCTGCCTCGCCTTCATATACATAACCACATACTGTACATACGAATTTTTTCATAGTTTTATTCTCCTTTACTTTTCGTTTAATTTTTTTGATTTTTAATAATAGTAATTATTACTGAAATTAATATATCATCACATCTCTTTGCTGTCAAGCATTATTTTAAATATTTTTTGAGGTAATTGTAAAATCTTTTCCGACAGCGACCGCTGCCTGTGCCTTTTGTCAGTTGAAGGACTGCAGCTCAGGAACTCAGGCAGTCAGTGCATACGCCATAGAAATTGGCTGTGTAGGAATCGATCCTGCCGGGACAGCTTTTGACGGCGGAGCGGATCATTTCGTCCATGTGGTCTGTCTCGACATCATAGACGTGCTGGCATCTGGTGCAGATAAAATGCTGATGCTGTGCCACGGTGCCGTCGTAGCGCTCGGGTCCCGTCCCGGTGCTGATCCGGGCGATCTCTCCCATGTCGGTCAGAAGCGCCAGATTCCGGTAGACGGTTCCCAGACTGATATTTGGATACTCTTCCCGCAATCCGGTGTAGATCGTATCCGCAGTCGGGTGATCTTTGCGTCCCTGTAAAAATGTCTTGATCGCCTCCCGTTGGCGGCTGTGTTTGTGCATTGCCATATTGTTCTCCTTTAAAATCATAACAGTAATGATTACTATAATAAATATAATAAAGAATCCGCTATTTGTCAATCCCTGATTGAAGAAAAAATAAAATGGTATTATACTTAGGAAAAGCTGTAAACGAGATAGAAAACTGTGAAGATATAACAGACAGAAACAGGAAGAGGCAGGAATAGTATGAATATTACGGTCAGAAAATATGAGGAGAAGGATTTAAACGATGCCATAGCGATCTGGAATCGGGTGGTTGAGGATGGCGTGGCATTTCCACAGGAGGACGATCTGACGAAGGAGACGGGCAGGGTATTTTTTGAATCACAGACTTATACGGCTGTGGCGGAAGACGCTGACAGCGGACAAATTTACGGTCTGTATATTCTGCACCCGAATAATGTGGGACGATGTGGGCATATCTGTAATGCGAGCTATGCGGTGCGCTCAGATGTGCGCGGACTGCATGTGGGAGAAAAGCTGGTGAGCGACTGCCTGAAGAAGGGGAAGGAATGTGGCTTCCGGGTATTGCAGTTCAATGCGGTCGTAGCTACGAATGTCCATGCGCGGCACCTGTATGAGAGGCTGGGATTTATTCAGTTGGGGACGATACCGGGCGGATTCCGGATGAAAGATGGGCATTATGAGGATATCTGTCCATATTATCATGTTTTGTAACCAATGCCGTTATCGTTTACGATTCACACGTCGGTCGGTGCGGGACAAAACGAGGGAAATACGAAAGCCGGAAATAATGGAAAAACGATTGAAGAAAATGGAAGAAAAGAACAGTCGAAAAGAGCAATAGAAGAAATAAGAAAAAGGATAGCAGAAAAGAAAAAGGGGGCAATTAACGTATGATTTATGATGTGATTATAGTAGGATCCGGACCGGCCGGACTTTCCGCGGCAATTTACGCGATGCGGGCACAGTTGTCGGTGCTGGTGCTGGAAAAGGAGTATATGAGCGGCGGTCAGATGCTGAATACCTATGAGGTGGATAATTATCCGGGGCTGCCTGGAATCGGCGGCTTTGAGCTAGGCTTAAAATTCCGGGAGCATGCGGAAAAGCTGGGCGTGAAGTTTATTACTATAGAAGTAAAGCATATTGAGCAGGAGCAGGAAGGACGCGTAAAGGTACTCTATACAAACCGTGAGGAGTTCCGCACCCGGACGGTTGTGCTTGCCATGGGAGCGCGGCATCGCACACTGGGCGTACCAGGTGAAAGCGAGCTGGCAGGCATGGGAGTGTCTTATTGCGCGACCTGCGATGGCGCGTTTTTTAAAGAAAGGACCGTAGCGGTCGTGGGAGGCGGCGATGTGGCAGTGGAAGACGCACTGTTTCTGGCGCGCGGCTGCGAAAAGGTGTACCTGATTCACCGGAGAGACGAGCTTCGGGCTGCGAAGCTTTTGCAGGAACAGTTAAAAAAATGCTCCAATGTGGAAATGATCTGGGATACGGAAGTGGAAGAAATCCGTGGAGAAGATCATGTGGAATGCCTGAAGCTCCGAAATAAAAAGACGGGAGCAGAACGGATCCTGATACTGGATGGTGTGTTTATTGCAGCCGGTACAATACCAAATACCGGAATTGTTACCAAAATGTTACATCTTGATAAAAACGGGTATATACCTGCCGCAGAGGATGGAATCACGGAAATTCCGGGTATTTATGCCGCCGGCGACATCAGGACAAAGCAATTAAGGCAGATTGTGACCGCTGTTTCGGACGGAGCGAACGCGATTTCTTCCGTGGAAGCCTATTTGAATAACGAAATTTAAACAAATATTAATAAAGAAGCGTAAAAAGTATTAAAAAAATATTGAATGCACTTGACAATACCCCTGCTGTTTGTTATGATAAGCACGTAATAAATGTAATAA
>JAJBVF010000390.1 GCA_020859965.1 Clostridiales bacterium | reverse complement strand
ATGTGGATGACACGGCTTTGACTTATGCGGAGATCAAAGCTCTCGCGACAAGCAATCCTTATATAAAGGAAAAGATGTCGCTGGATGTTGATGTGAGCAAGCTGAAACTCCTGAAAGCGAATTACAAGAGCCAGTTCTATCAACTTGAATCGGATGTGGCGAAGAAATATCCGGGCGAGATAAAGGCAACTGAGCAGTATATTGTCGGCCTGAAAGCAGATGCGGAAGCGGTAGCGGCAATCCCTGCACTGGATAAGGAGCATTTTTCGATGACAGTCAATGGGACGGTCTACACAGAATACAAGGAAGCGGGAGAGGCGATTATCAACGCTGCCACCGCTATGAGGGCAGCGGGAGTAGATGGAGAGATTGGGGAATACCATGGCTTTTCCATGAAGGCAGAATTTGTCATGCTTACGCAGAAATATACTCTGATACTCCAAAATAACGGCGGGTGGTATTACGTAGAGCTGGGAAAAGACCCGACCGGCAACATCACACGTATCAACCACGCATTGACTTCGATTGGGGAAAAACAGCTGCCGGAGGCGGAACAGAAACTGGAAAATCTGCGTCAACAGATGCAGAACGCACAGGAGGAACTGAAAAAGCCATTCCCGAAAGAACAAGAATTGGCGGAGAAATCTGCGCGCCTTGCAGAGCTGAATACTCTTTTGAATATGGACAAAAAAGACAGTATCGACGCGGTTGGTGTGGGTGAAAAGAGTGCGCCGGCAGATCCTGTTTCGTCGGTCGGAAGGAATCAGCCAGCTACTGCCGGGGACGTTCCAGGAAGAGACGAAATGGGACAATCCCATAGTTGGCAGCCGAATCAGGGGAGCCAACGCTGGCAAGGGAACTCAGAGCACCATAGCAACCCGAACAGTTATGGCAATCCAGACAGGCAGCCTGTCCAAAGCAGCCTATACGGTCAAAATCAGGAGCAGAGCCGTTTTCGGAACACAAAACCGAAACCGTACTCGTACAGGTAACTGTTCCATATGGCAGCAGCGGTATTCTGGGAATTTGTTAAGAATGAAGGAGGAGATAAGGATGGCGGATGGATATAAGCCGGTTATCCACTGGATTACGAAGAAGGAAGTGTGTGAAAAGCAGGAGATGCTTTCCATCAGGGAAGGTCATTCAGCCCATCCTGATCCGACTGCTTACGCAGCTATTGGAAGAGTAAACCGAAACTCAGGATGGAAACGTCGAAAGAATAACAGGGGCAAGCCGCGCCGCCAGTCGAAGACCCGTGGCTGGCGGCAGGAGGATGCCGGAAAGTGCTTGCCGGGCTGCCGGAGATTACGGGAGGGGAGAACCATGACACCACAAAATTTTTATGAAATGTTATCGAATTATGAGGAGGAACAGCTGGCTGAACTTGAAAAGGTAAAGATTTACGGAACAGAAAAGGGCTATCAGTACGCAGACCATGTTGATTTCTCGCATTCTGCCTATTGGTTTCGTGTTGACATTTATGCGGCGAGCGGAAGGATTTATGGACATTATTTTGCATGCCAGTCGCTGGATGTCCTGAAGGAAGCAATCACATGGGTTGTCAGCGAGACAAAATTTTATGAAGCGGTTGCTTTTGTGAAAGATAAAGCTTACGTGACATTCCGGAATCAGGGAGATATCGACACCTTTGACGATTATTACAGGGATTATTTCCGCTTTGCCGAGGATGTGAAGGAAACCTGTCCTGAGCTGGCGGACCGGCTTTTCACAAAAGAACAGTTAGTGCGGGTTTATGAAACGATCATTAATAAGAAGGAGTACCCGGAGTTTGATGATTGGCTGCAGGATATGTGCAGATCCGGACTTGTTTACAGATGCCGTCGCAGATTTGTACCTCCGAAAAAAGAAAGGATATCAGAGATGAACGATGAAAAAGAAAAAAGTCAGAATCGAGAGGAAGAGGAACAACCGGCGGTCTATCTACCCGTGTATAAGGAGAGTTTTTCGTATGCGCGGGAGCATGGAGAGATGGATACTTTTCGGTCATCGAATCGATTGAACGATGCCTGCAGCACGGCGATAGAGGAAGCAATCAGCAGTCACTTTGACGGGATGAGACTGAATGATAAAGCAGTGGCTTCCGTGATGGAGAGATTCGGCACGGAGCGGGTTGCTTTTGTACTGGCGGCCACTGTGCTGTACAAAAGTTATGACGGCAGGTTTTCATGGGACAATAAATGCTGGGCAGTAAAAACCTGCCCCCGAATGGCTGCAGAAATGAACAAATCGAATCCGGTTCAGCTGATTCAGCCTCACACGCTTGTGACAAGTCATTCGTCTGTATTGGATGGTTTCATCAATCTGTTCCGGACAGAAGTAAAACGCATGGAGCAGATACCCGTAGAAAAAATGCTCCTGAACAATAGTACGGATTCCTTTGGAATCTATCAAATTAATCGGGGCAGTGCAGGACGGGAGTATCTGTTTGAAGGCACGAAGCTTTTACAAAAGCTGAATCATAAAGTGAATGGTGCTGATTACGATCTGATCTACGTTAGCAATCTCTCGAAAACAGAGACTCTTTCTGAAGTGGAAACGCTGGATATGATTTTTGAACGGTTTAACATGGCTCTTCCGGAAGATTTCAAAGGTCATTCTCTTTCCGTAAGTGATGTGATCCTGATGAACCAGGATGGAAAAACGAAAGCCTGGTACGTGGACAGCGTTGGATTTACAGAACTGCCGGATTTTATACAGGAGCGGCAGACACTGACAGGAAATGCCAGAACTACAGACCCGCCATTGACCGAAAAACAGCAGGCGCGGAATCCGCCGCAGGAGAAAGAAGAACAAAAATCAGAGAGAAAGCCGGAACAAAAACAGGAGCATAAGCAGAAGAAACAGAAAACGCATTAGAAAGCAGGAGGATGCAATATGATTATTTGTGAATTTAAAGAGAAAACAGTGAAGC
>JAJBVF010000181.1 GCA_020859965.1 Clostridiales bacterium | reverse complement strand
GGCTGACACAGGATGCATTCCGTATTCTGTTAAAAGTAAAAGTTTATATTAAAGGAGTTATCGAATGATCAGTGCAAACAATGTGACGCTTAGAATTGGCAAGAAGGCTCTGTTTGAAGACGTCAACATCAAATTTACCGAGGGCAACTGCTATGGTCTGATCGGTGCGAATGGAGCGGGAAAATCGACGTTCCTGAAAATTCTTTCCGGGAAACTGGAGACCTCAAAAGGCGACGTTTCCATGACGCCCGGTCAGCGCCTGTCCGTGCTGGAGCAGGATCACTTCAAATATGATGAGTTTCCTGTGCTGGATACGGTTATCATGGGAAATCAGCGTCTGTATGATATTATGAAAGAAAAGGACGCGATCTATGCTAAGGAAGACTTCTCAGATGAAGATGGCATCCGCGCGAGTGAACTGGAAGGTGAATTTGCCGAGATGAACGGCTGGGAAGCGGAATCGGATGCAGCTACTCTGTTGAACGGTCTTGGGATTGAGACGGAACTGCATTACAATCTGATGAAGGATCTGAACGGTAATGAAAAGGTAAAAGTGTTGCTGGCACGTGCGTTGTTTGGTAATCCGGACATCCTGCTTCTTGACGAGCCGACGAACCATCTGGATCTTGATGCGATCAGCTGGCTCGAAGAATTTCTGATCAATTTTGACAATACAGTTATCGTGGTTTCGCATGACCGTTATTTCCTGAATAAGGTCTGCACACACATCGCGGATATTGATTATGGGAAGATTCAGCTGTATGCCGGCAACTACGATTTCTGGTATGAATCCAGCCAGCTTCTGATCCGTCAGATGAAGGAGGCGAACCGCAAAAAAGAGGAGAAGATCAAGGAATTGCAGGAATTTATTTCCCGTTTCTCTGCGAATGCTTCTAAATCCAAGCAGGCGACCTCCAGAAAGCGCGCGTTGGAAAAGATTCAGCTTGATGAAATCAAACCGTCAAGTCGTAAATATCCTTACATCGACTTCCGGCCGAATCGTGAGATTGGAAACGAAGTGCTCATGGTGGAGAACCTTTCCAAGACTATTGATGGTGTAAAAGTACTTGACAATCTTACGTTCACGCTCGGACATGACGATAAAGTGGCTTTTGTCGGTGGCAACGAGCTTGCCAAGACAACCTTTTTCCAGATTCTGACCGGAGAGATAGAGCCGGATGAGGGAACTTACAAGTGGGGAGTTACGACCACACAGGCATACTTCCCGAAGGATAATACGCGGGAATTTGACAACGAGCTTACTATCGTTGACTGGCTTACCGGATACTCAGAAATCAAGGATGCGACTTATGTGCGCGGCTTCCTTGGCAGAATGCTGTTTGCAGGAGATGATGGCGTAAAGAAAATGAAGGTTCTTTCCGGAGGTGAGCGCGTCCGCTGCATGCTCTCTAAGATGATGATTTCCGGAGCGAATGTCCTGATCTTCGACGAGCCGACCAACCATCTGGATATGGAGTCGATCACAGCACTGAATAATGGGATGATGAAATTTCCGGGAGTGATCCTTTTCTCCTCGCGTGACCATCAGATCGTTCAGACTACGGCGAACCGTATCATGGAGATCCTGCCAAACGGAAAGCTGATCGATAAGATCACTACTTACGACGAATACCTCGAAAGTGATGAAATGGCTCGCAAGAGACAGATTTACACCACAGAAGGGAAACCGGAGGATAACTGACACGAAAGCTACGAGCCGTGCAAAATCCATAAGAGACAACTGCGTTATGCTTACATGTAAGCAAAATGGAAATAAAACAATGTGTTTTTCCCTTGGCAACCAATGAGAAAAGTGTTATGATTGTACAAACAATAAGAACTTACAACTATTTACAGAAAGTGTCTTTTTACCGACACTCCCTGTAAGAGCAACAGGAGAATCATATGGACTATTTAGACAAACTGGAAGCGGAAGCGATCTATATTATGCGGGAGGTCGTCGCTGAATGCGAGAAGCCGGTCATGCTTTATTCGATCGGCAAGGATTCCTCCGTGATGCTTCATCTGGCACTCAAAGCTTTTTATCCGGAGAAGCCGCCATTTCCATTTCTGCATGTGAATACGACATGGAAATTTAAAGAGATGATCGAGTTCCGGGACAAGACCGCGGAAAAATACGGCATCGAGATGATTGAGTATATCAATCAGGAGGGGCTTGCGCAGGGGATCAATCCTTTTGACCATGGCTCTGCTTACACTGACATTATGAAGACACAGGCTCTCAAACAAGCGCTCAACAAATATGGCTTCACCGCTGCTTTTGGCGGGGGTCGGCGTGATGAGGAGAAGAGCCGCGCGAAAGAACGTATTTTCTCTTTCCGCAACGCAGATCATGTCTGGGATCCGAAAAACCAACGCCCTGAAATGTGGAAGCTGTTTAATACCGAGATCAATAAGGGAGAGAGTATTCGTGTTTTCCCAATCTCCAACTGGACAGAGAAGGATATCTGGCAGTATATCAAGCGGGAAAATATTGAGATTGTGCCGCTGTATTACGCGGCAGTACGTCCGGTAGTCGAGCGGGACGGCAATCTGATCATGGTGGATGACGATCGTATGCGGCTGAATCCCGGGGAAAAGCCGATGATGAAGAAAGTGCGGTTCCGCACTTTGGGCTGCTATCCGCTTTCCGGTGGTGTAGAGTCCGAAGCGGATACGATTGATGGGATCATTGAGGAGACGTTAAGCGCTGTTTCCTCTGAGAGAACCAGCCGTGTCATCGATAAAGACGGCGGAGCAGCCAGTATGGAAAAACGGAAGCGGGAGGGATATTTTTAATGGATTCCTTGTTAAAATTTATTACATGCGGAAGCGTAGACGATGGAAAATCGACTTTGATCGGACATATGCTTTACGACGCGAAGCTTCTGTTTGCGGATGTGAAGGACGCACTGGAGCTTGATTCCAAAGTGGG
>JAJBVF010000185.1 GCA_020859965.1 Clostridiales bacterium | reverse complement strand
TTTGCAGCGGCGGGTAGCGAGCAAGGAGTAATTCCCTGAGAGATATAGCAGCCGTGCTCCCGGCGAGACAGATATCCGCTTCCTTTCTCCTCAGGAGCAGGTGGCATTTGAAAAAGGGAGAACCGCGTTTGAGAGAGAGGCACAGCTGCTGAATGCCAGTCAGGATCTTTCGGGAATCGTTCCGGTATACCGTTGTCTGAATGAAAACAATACCTCTTATCTGGTCATGGAATACCTGGAGGGAATCTCTCTTTGGGATTCTGCAGACTGGTATCAGGAGCCGCTGGATTCCTGTGAGGATATTATGCGGAAACTGATGGATCTGGTAGAGCAGATACATGCACGGGGCATTACGCACCACAATCTGGCGCCGGATAATATTTACCTGGAATCGGATGGCAATTTGCGGCTGCTGGATTTTGGCAATGCGAAACGGGAAGTTTATCAGCTCTCACCTACACCATTGCCCATCTATGAAGAAGGTTTCATTGCACCGGAGATTCTGGAACGGCATAAGGCTGGGACGGGTGCGGATCTTTACTCCCTGGGAGCCCTGTATTATTATCTGGAGACGGGAAAAGAGCCACCGGCTTCTGTGAAGCGGCGCAAAAAAAAGCGCTTCAGTGTCGGAGATCCCCAAAAGGATCGGATGATTCAGTTTCTGATGGAGCCTGATCCCGGAATGCGCCCGGAAAGTATCGCGCAATTCCGGAAAGTATATCCGTATCTCTGAGAAGGAAGGAAGCAGATGGACAGGAATGAGATAAAAACACCCCGGAGAAATATGGGGAGCAGGACACGCGGAGCAGAAAAGACAATTCGGAAATACAGAAAACGGAACCGGATCCTGAGTGTGATCTGCGCACTATCTCTGCTCGTGAATGCTGGTTTCGCCGGACGGTTTCTTATATGGGAAACGTTCTTTTCCGGGAAGGATGAGGAATCGGATACCGAAGCCGCTGCTATTGAATCCGGGAATACTACTGAAAAAGTGATCATTGTGGAATCTCCAGACGAATCCGAGTCAGAAAGTGAATCAGAAAGTGAGTCAGAAAGTGAATCAGAAAGTGAATCAGAGAGCGAAACTGAGAGCGAATCTGAGAGTGAATCGGAGAGGGAGTCAGAATTGGAGATGAATGGATCATCCGGCGATGCAGAGGGTCTGGAGGAGATGTTTAAGGATATTTTTGAAGATTACTCCGGAGTATATTATCGCCTGGATGGCCTGGGAGAACTGGACGCTGTGGGAATCAGCGGAAACAGTGGTAAGAGCAGCGCATACGGTACGGTTTATCCGGTCTCTTCCGCCAAGACAGACCGGTTTGGAGAACTATATGTGCTGGGAGCGCTCTATGTGAAGCTGACGGAAAATGAATCGATCGATAACAGTGGTCCGGATCTGCGGACACTGGCGGAAGTGATGATGGAACGCGCGGCAACTTATGGTACAGACAGCAATGGTGAGAGTTACCGGCTGACCTGGAAGCAGGCTGCGGAAGAACTGGTAAAGCGCCTGGGCGGATATGGGCTTTCCTATTCCGGGGAAGAAACCTGCATGCAGAATGGCCTGGAGTATATCAGCTCCTTCTGTAGTGAGGCAGATCTTTGGGACACGGAAATCCAGGGCTTTACGGATGATGAGGTAAATACGACGTCACTGAAGGACATTACAGACTTTTTTGTGAATCTTCATGATGTGAATGAACTGAGCGGACTGAATGGTCTGAATATACAGGCGGACGGTTCTTCCTACAGCTATCAGAGGAAGCTGGAAGAGCTCCTGGGCACAGATTATGCAGATGACCGGACAAAAAGCAGCCTGCTTACAGGCACATTTGAAGCGGCTGGCTGGACGCCTTCGTCGGTAGTTACTTCCTCGGGCAGCTATATGCCAAAAGTCATATGGGTCAGTGAAATTGAAGGCGAAGAAGCTCCGTATGCGGAATATACGGTACTGATGGTTCAGATTGACAGCACAGAACAATCGGAAGATCTGGACGCGGGGTATGTGCTTGGGGTATTCTGTGATAATATTACAGATCAGGAAGAATGGAATCAGAGCATGGAAGAACTGGCCGGACAGATCTATGAGGCGATGATATGCTTACCTGGGATATGATAAGCGGGCCGGATGACCGGAAGGAAAATGAGGACGCAGTCCGGTTCTGAGCAAGTCAGGAAGAAAAGGGTGTGGAAAAATGGCAATTATCAAATGCGTCAGGGGACATTTTTATGATTCGTCGAAATCAGACGAATGTCCGTATTGTGCGAGAACGGAACAGGAGACAGAGGCCTTTCAGAAGGTGATACAGAACTCACCGAATTCATCTTATTCGCGTGCCATGGCAGATATGGAACAGGAAGCGGTCACGCAGGCCTGGAGACCGGTGGGCGGTATGCAGGATATTCATTTACGGAATGGCTATGGGACTGGTACTGCAGGGATTTCCGCCGGGGACGAACCGGTCACGGTCGGGCTGTTTTCTCCCGGACGCGGTACCGCGTATGTGACCGGCTGGCTGGTATGCGTGGATGGACCGGGAAAAGGAAGGGATTACCGGATCTGTCATGGAATGAACTGGATCGGAAGCAGCCCGGTAATGGATATTGTATTATATTCGGACGCACAGGTCGCGCCGGTACGTCATTGTTCGATCGCATACGACGGCAAAAGCAACCGTTTTTTTGCGGTCGCCGGTTCGGGAAGTATCACTTATTACAATGGCAGCCTGTTGGAGGATTCTCATGAACTGCACCCGGGAGATGAATTGAAAATAGGAAGCTCAACATATGAATTTGTACCGTTTTGCCGGGAGGGGCGCACATGGGAAGAAAAAGAGGAGAAGAAAGCAGAAGAGTAACAGGTAAAAAAGAAAGATTCAGACCCGGCCTGTGGGGTGCGGAGACATTGTTGATTGTAATTGCGGATTTTCAGG
>JAJBVF010000128.1 GCA_020859965.1 Clostridiales bacterium | reverse complement strand
GAAGAAAGCAGAAGAGTAACAGGTAAAAAAGAAAGAATCAGACACGGCCGGTGGGGTGCGGCGGCATTGTTGTTTGTCATTGCGGTTTTTCTGGGAAGTCTGATGGTGCGGGCAGCGGGTGATGCTTACAAAATCGAGCAGCTTTCCGTGGAAAAGCCGGTCGTGACAGTCTACTATCGGACTGCGGATCCGGGAGGAGAAATTGCCGCTTATCTGGATGGCGAAGAATTGTCGCTTACCTCTAATGAACTGTTTTCTGATATCGGTGAGGGAGTCGAATATTATGTGATGCTGGATGTGTCTGCTTCCATACCGACAAGCCGTTTTTCGGATATTCGTGAATCTCTCGCTCAGTTCACCAGTGAATTGCGGGATGTCGATTCTCTGATTCTTGTGACATTCGGAGAGGAAATACAGACACTGCTTGATGGTACGGAAGAACGCGAAGAAGCGCAGACGGTCATAGCACAGCTGCAGAACCCGGATCAGGATACCCTGCTTTTTGAAGCGATAGATACAGTCTCAGATATGATCACGGAAGCCGCATCCAAATCCCAGAAACGAAGAGTGATGGTGATCCTTTCTGATGGAAAAGACTGTGCGGATGATACCAGAAGTGTGGAGACGGTGGAATCGACCCTTGTTTCCAGTGGAATTCCGGTATATACTCTTGCTTTTGAAAACAACGAGGGTGATTCTCAGGCAGAAATGACAAGCTACAGAGGGAAATTTTCTTCTCTCGCGGTAAATACAGGCGGAATTGCCTGGGTGGTTTCGGATGAGGAAAACACACTGGATGGTCTCACACAGATGCGCATGGCTGTGTTGGACAGTTATCGGGCATGCTTCTCGGCTTCCTCCAACCGGGTAAGTAATAAAAACGAGGATTTTGTCCTGAAATTTGTCAGTGCAGGGAATGTAACAGATACGCATTCGGTTCTGGTGGAACGGGGCCAGGCGGATACCGAGGCACCGCAGATTACTAGGATCACTATGGGAGATTTAAATGAGATCCGCGTGTCCTATTCGGAAAAAGTGGTAAATGCTTCTGACGTCAGCAATTACAGTGTAAAAAAGGATGGACAGTCTATTCCGGTGCAGCAGGTGCAGACAGCTTCTGACGAAGAGAATTGTTATATTCTTGTGTTTGGCAGTGATCTTTATTCCGGGCAGTATTCCGTCAGTGTAAGTAATGTGACGGATGATTCAAATGAGGAGAACGCATTGTCTGAACCGTCTCTGACAATCGAGCTTAACGGTCTGGAGGAGACAGAGACTGAACCGGAGACGGAGGAGCAGACAGATGTGAAGGAAGTCATCCTGAAATGGTGGCCGGTGGTTCTGACAGTTATTTTTCTCATTCTGATCCTTGTCATTCTTCTTGTATATCGGGGGATAAAAAAGAGAAAAGGTGTACTTTTTGTGGATGGGCACATGATCACGCAGGATAAGGTCGAAGAAAAAGTGCATGTCGCAGTGGAAAGCACACCGGATCTGCCGAGAAAGCAGATCACGCTCTGGCTGAGTAATGGCGGCGGAGAACCGAAACGTATCGATAAAGTGATTGAGAGCAGCCTGATCATCGGGCGCTCCGTACAGTGCGACATTTACTGTGATGATCCGATGATGTCCCGTCAGCATTTCGCGCTGGAGACGGATGGTGATGCCCTTTATATCACGGATTTGCAGACGAGGAACGGTACCAGTGTAAATGGTGTGGCGATCGGGGAACGATACCGGCTGGCGCGGCAGGATGAAATCATGGCCGGCAATATCCGGTTCCGTATTACCTGGAATTAACGTACAAAAGGGGGATAAGAGCTATGGAAGAACGGAAATTAAATGATCAGCGGAAATTCTGGAAACTCATCGTTTTTTCGATGCTGACCTTTGGCATTTATGGCATTGTCTTTTACTGGGGGATGCTGAAGGATCTGAATACGGCCTGTGCACCATATGAGAACGATGACAGCGAGTATACACCGAATTATCTTATCGTTGTGCTCCTCACTATCATTACCTGTGGAATCTATTATTATTTCTGGCTGTATAAGCAGGGAAACCGTATCAGCAGGATTGGTTCCGCTTACGGATTGCAGATTGAGGAGAAGGGCAGCACTTATCTGCTCTGGCAGCTGGTAGGCGTTCTGCTCTGTGGAGTAGGCCCGCTGATTGGTGAATATTATTTTGTTACAAACATAAACAAGCTTTGCAAAGTGTACAATTATCAGCACAACTTCAATACTCCGCCTGGTCAGGGCGCTTATGGCAACGCAAATGGCAGTCCGAATGGTTACAATGGTTCAAATGGTTACGGTACTCCGTATGGACAGCAGGATTATCGCGGAGGCCAGTACAGACAGCAGGAGTCTCATGGCGGTTCCTATGGGCAGCAGCAGGGAGGTTATGGCTATTCAAATGCCTCTGCGCCCCGTCTGGAAGAAAAACAGGCGTTTTACAATGGAATGGATTCGAATACCATGGCCACGCAGAGAGTGCCGCAAAGCAGGAGTATTCGTTTTATAAAAGGCGTTTACAGTGGAGCCGAGACGGAAATCGTTTCCGGAGAGGAACTGATCATCGGGCGCAACAGCAGCCAGTGTAATTTTATCCTTTCAGATCCGGATATCAGCAGAAAACACTGTTCCGTGCGTTATTCGGCGGATGATGGTTATTTCTATGTGACGGATTATTCGACATTTGGTGTGTTTATGAATGGTTCACAGCGTCTGCAGAAAGGTGTGCAGACGAAGTGTCCGCCGGGAACACAGCTTTCACTTGGGGAAGGAAACAATGTTTTTATTTTACAATAATCATGTATGAGGAGGAAGGTTCAAATGAAGTTAACAAAATGCTCAAATGGTCATTTTTATGACGCAGAGAAGTATCAGCAGTGCCCGCATTGTCAGGGAGAAGGCGCAGGCGGGTACAGGAACGATC
>JAJBVF010000122.1 GCA_020859965.1 Clostridiales bacterium | reverse complement strand
ATTTAATCATAATTTTTCAACTCCTTTTCAATTTCAGTTAGACTTAGATGTAGTAGCATCGTAATAGACTTTTGCAGCCTCGCAATAACTCACAATAGCGTCTGCCATAGTAGTTTCGGTACTATTTCCAGCGTAAGCAGTTTTATATGCAGCCAGGAAAGAACTAATGGAGATATTATTCTCAGTACCGTTCCAACTGAAGGTGTTATTTGTCACCGTTACAGCATCGCCATTTTTCAGAAGCGTTACGGTCAAGTCAGATTCATATTCGTATGCGTAGTAACCGGTATAACGAACGATATAGTAGTCATTGAAGGTCGAGAAGTTTTCCGCTTCTGCATAAATTTTACCATAAACAAATTCGTAAACATCTGCTTGGCCATCCCCCTTCGCAATACTCAGGGTATAGTCTGCAATGCTGCTGCTGTCTACGTCATCCTTAGAAATCCAGAAATTCATAGCCAGAGAGTTTGCCAGGGTCATGTTTACCGACATATTGATAGAAGCGGTAGCTGTCTTTAGTTGCACCGTCCAGGTACCATCACCATTATCGACCGCTTCATAACCTTTCGCAACATATGCAGAGGGATCCGTATTATAAGTGCCGCCGATAAGGGGAATCGAAGCGGCGGAAGTGGTTCTATGATAAATGGCGGTGCCGTCCTCGGTATCTGTGGTAGAAATTGTTCCGCCGGACACGGAAATTGTTACATACTGAGTGTAGTCTGTTCCGTTGCCCTGCAAATCAGCTTCGAAAATACCATAGTAACCAGAAAGGGAACCATCGGTAATCGTCACAGTGACGGCCTGCTTGGTTGTATGCTGAACAACGGCAATCGCTGCGCCGACCGTTGTTGTGCCGTTATCGTTTCCGCTCTCTTCAAAGGTACCACTTTCAGCCGTACTTGTAATGGTACCGCCATTCACGGTCAGGCTACCTGCACGGATTTCAATGCCGGTGCTGGTTCCGGTGATAGTACCACCATTGATAGTTGTAGTGCTGTCCATTGCCGGAAGGTACATACCGGTTATGCCGGAAATAGTGCCGCCGTTCACTGTGCTATCAGTATAGTGAGTGTTACCATTAGTAGAAACACCAAAGGTAGCGCCGCTGATTGTGCCACCGTTTACAATCAGTGTGCTTGGATTGTCAGCACTGTTACCTTCCCAAACAGTAATTCCCACATATCCGCCTGCAACAGTGCCGCCATCAATTGTAGCGGTCGCACCGTCATTAACAGATATTCCGCAGGTAGAGGCTTGCCAGAGAACAAAGTTGTTCATGTCTACCGTTACAGTGCTTTTCACGACAGCAGTTCCGCTTACGGTCAAAGCAGCCGACGTTCCGGAAACATATACACCGCTATAATATCCACTAACGGTGCCGGAGTTAATGGTTACAGTTCCGTTGGTCAGGATTCCACAACCCATGTCGGAACTTTCAATCGTACCGGTTGCTCCAGAGCTACTATCTTTAACAGTTAAGGTTGCACCAGAAGCAACATCAATCAAATAATAGATTGTATTGCCCTCACCGCGGGTAATCGAGTAACCATTTAAATCAATCGTTACTTCACCACTGTTAAGAACATACGATTCCGTCAATGCGTAGTCCTGAGTAAGCGTGATAACGCCATTAACTGCCTCAGGCAGAGTAACAGACGTTTCATCGTCCTCATCCAGGCCAATCATTGCAATGCCCGCATTGGAATTGGATTCCGATGCGACTGTGTCCACATCATCTGCGGCAGTAGGCTCGAGCGCTGTGGCTTCACTTAATAATTCACCTGATGCATTTGTCGCATAGGCAGGATACACAGCCAGCGAAAACGCCATCATCAGCGCCAGCACCATGCTAAGCGCCCGTTTCCATGCTTTTGCTTTCATTTACTTTTTCCTCCAAACAAAATGGATTTTATCCTTTCGGATAATTGCAGATACGGTCCCGTTGCGGGCCGTCGTTCGCGCACGCTGGTGCGCAGGTTCGCCTCATGTACCGTTCAACACCTGCCTCTCTGCTTGCGCTTGTCCGTCCTCTGGTGTGCCTGCAAGGCGCCGCACGCCGAAGAATAGGGCTGCTCCGTTCAGTTTTCACTATGATTGTCACTATCATGTTCACGATAGCCATAACCATAGCGTTTATAGTTACCGCCGCCAGCGTTTATAGTTACCGCCGCCTACCGGGGCGTTGGTATAGATGTAACCCAGAATGTTTGCATCAGCCAACGCCAGCTGCTCCAGCATTTCAGAGATCGCTCTGTATCCCGAACTTCTGTGCCTGATAGCCAGCAGGAAACCATCCACTTTTTTCGCCAGAATCGCCGCGTCGGCCACAGTGGTCACCGGCGGCAGGTCGAGGAAGATATAATCAAACTGCTCCCGCGCCTCTTTCAGCAGCCCGTCCATCCCGGCGGAGGACAGCAGCGCCGTGGCGTCCGGCGGCAGCGTGCCGGAAGGGAGGACGCAGATGCCCAGGTCGGTCATGTGCCGGACGGGGCATTGCTTGCCCACCAGCAGGTCGCTGAGGCCGGGCATACCCTGGATGCCCAGCTTCGCCGCGACGGTGGGCAGGCGCAGGTCGCAGTCCATCAGCAGCACCCGCTTCCCCACCTGGCCAAAGGAAACGGCCAGGTTCAGGAGGACGGTGCTTTTTCCCTCACCCCGGGAGGAGCTGGTGATGCCGATGACCTTCGCCCCGTCCCCCGGGAGGGAGAAAATCACGTTTGTCCGCAACGCCTTATAGGCTTCGCTCACCGCGAACGGAGTATCCGCACCCAGAATGTAGTCAGAGGAGTGCTGCCGGGCTGCTTCATCGCGTTTTCCTGTTTCCTCTTGCAGCGTAGCCATATCCAGCATAGTATCCATATCTCCCTGTTCCAGCTTCTGTAATATCCGGGATGGAGCCCAGATTCACCAGGTCAAAGTGGGCCTCCACATAGTCCCGGCC
>JAJBVF010000198.1 GCA_020859965.1 Clostridiales bacterium | reverse complement strand
GCTCCATGTCCTCCTTTGCCGTGAACAGTACCAGGGTCCGTCCGTGGGAGATGGTAAGCAGCTCGATCAGGCGTTCCGTCCCCTCCGCGATGAACTCTTCCCTGTGGCTGGTCGGATGCGGCAGGTCATCACAATAATAAATCATGGCACGGCTGTCATAATCAAACGGAGACGCCTTCGGGTCGGAAAGCACACCGGCGTCATCACCGTTTTCTTCTGACGGAAAGCCGATGCCTTTCGTGAAATAGGCGTACTGCTCCTTAAGGGTACCACTGTTCTTCCCGGTCAGGGTAGCGGAGGTAAGCACCACCTTGCGGCTCCCATCGAAATACAGCCTTTTTGTAAGCCCGGCTGTATCCTTCGGGCAGAAGGAGAATTCAATGCCGCCCCTGCACCGCTCCATCCAGAGGATGTTCCCGTCAATATCCCGGCAGAGTTTCTCAAGGCTGCCTATCGTGCGTTCCAAGTCATCCACTGCGGAGTATTCCAAGTTGTTGTCATCAAAGGCGTTCCCGATATCTATGCCATCCAGGATTTTCCGAAGGCCTCGGGTCATGCCCCGGAGCAGCTCATACGCTCCATTCTCATCCTCCACGAAGAAGCGGTCAACCGCATCATCGCTATGTGGGCGTCTGTTTGGGGTATTGCCTGCGTTACGGGAATTCCTGTTCTGCAGCCGTCTCATCTTGTTAATCTGCCGCTTTCTCTGCTGCTGCAGGTTCCAGAAGAAAGCGTCCACAGCATCACTGCTCTCAACAATATCCCCGCTGGAGATGACCTCGCTGTGCCTTGCCCCCTGGTTTAAAGCATTATCGATCGTGTTGTGGAGGGAATCCGCCGTCATGTGAGTAGTTGTCATGGAGCGAACCTTATCCTCCAGGTTATGTGCTTCATCGACCACGATATACTTCGCATCAGGATTTAAGATGGCGCGGTATCCCTCGGACATATTGTTGAGATGTACGGTCAGCAGATCCTGATTGCAGATGGTGAATCCTGCCCTCGGCATCTCGTCACGCAGCCTGCAGTAGGCGCACTCCCTGTAATATGGACAGGACTTCTGATTGCATTTCGATTTTGAATATCGTTTGACGCACATCCTGTCCCATGCCTTATCCGGGATCTGCTCATGGAAAGCTGTCCGCTCGGTACATCCGCCATCCACATCGGCAATGATGGCATCCACCAGCTCCTCTTTCAGGTTAATGCGCGACGAGGACAGGTAGCTTTCCGCCCTCTTACGGCACAGGTAATTGGTCTGTCCCTTCGCCACCAGTGGGACGAGACGCACTCCGAGCATTTCTGCCATCTTCTCCACATCCCCCACGAGCTGTTCCTGCAGCGCAATCGTGGATGTTGCGATGATGACTGGCCTCCCAGTCTCCTTGTGTAACAGGATCATGGGTGCAAGGTAGGCGAATGACTTACCGATGCCGACCCCCGCTTCTACAGCGATGTGGTCACCATCCTCTAATGCTTCCATGATATCCATTGCCATATCGTACTGGCCGTCCCGCATTTCGTACCCGTATTTCTCTGGTGCGGTCACTTTGAACAGCTGGTCAACCTTGCTTTCACACTGCCGTATGATCCGCTTTTCCGCTTCCTTCCGGCTGGCTGCTACCGCCATCATCCTGTCGGAAGAGAAGATGCTTCCGCTCCTCGTGAAATCTTCAAAACTGCTGTATCTGCTTCCATAGGCTACAAATCCGCCAGCATTATTTATTGTGCTCCCTGTTGTGCTTCTCGTTGAATTCATAAAGAATGTACTCCTTCCGGTTGGTCCTTGCGGATCAGCAGAAGGTGTAGCTTCTGTGCATAATCCATATGCTCTGCATGCCCCGCCTGCTGCCGTCTTTGTTTTGGTTTCTTTTAATCTGTGCTTATGATGGAATCCGGCTATCTTTTCCTATAAGGAAAGCCCCATCCGCCCTTTACCTGATTTCTCCTCCGTTTATGAGGATGTCGCCGCACTGGATATCGAACTTATGGATTGTCACTGGATAGGGTTTTGATATTCCTGTTCCGCTTGGGTTTTTATGAGGAAGGACAGTCGCTGTGAGAAAATGCTCATACTCCCCCTCAATCTTCATATCCTGCTCCCCGTAAGCCCACGGTTCTGCATCTGTTTCTCCGAGTTTCTTTCTTCTTACCTTGACGGTCTGTCCCGTCAGCCCATAATGCTTATACATATGCGTCCTCCTTATATACTCTGGCTGATCGCCTGCTTATGTGTTCTGTGCCGGTGTATCCTGTATCATGAAAGACCCAGCCGCTTCCTCCGAGCTTCCTCTGCTTTCCTTTTCTTCTTTTCTTCCTTCTCTTCAAACTCCTCACGGTATTTCTCGCACAGGCTCTGAAAGAGCCACTGTCCGTCAACATCGGTGAGCTGTTCATACCACGGTCCCAGGAAGAACTTCTGCAGGGACTCGACTTCATGAAGGGCGCTCTTGTCGTTCGGGTTTCTATATAAATTCTCAAGCTGGTCTTTCAAGTCCCTACTCGCCTGGACGATGATGGCATTGCACAAATTTTCTACTGCTTCCTGTGGTGATACGGTTTTCATCTCCGCCTCCCTTCCGGCTCCTCTTTATAAAACCCTAATTTATTGAAGCCGTGCCTTTACCGCTGTTATCAGATTCTCCTGCGTCGTATCCTTGCGTTCGAGTGCTTTTAAGACATCCTCATCGATACTGTCCTTCAGTACGATATGGTGGATGGTGACCGGGCCCGTCTGCCCCTGCCGCCAGAGTCTTGCATTCGTCTGCTGGTAAGATTCGAGGTTATGCCCCCATACCCGAATTGACAGACAGATAAAACAGTCGTATCATGGAAAGAAGAAAACACCCAGATGAGACTTCCAGAAAATACAAGGAGCAAACAAAATGGAAACAAAAAAGAAAAAAGGGGTTGCGCCGCCGCGCTACGACGACGCATTCAAGGCAGGAGCCGT
>JAJBVF010000359.1 GCA_020859965.1 Clostridiales bacterium | reverse complement strand
GCTCAATATATTCTCTTGTGATCCGTACGCTGCCAATGCTGTCATCTTTTGGAATTTCATACATAATATCAAGCATGAATTCTTCTATGATCGCGCGCAGTGCACGCGCCCCGGTCTTTCTCTTCATGGCCTTTTCCGCGATTGCCTCAAGTGCTCCGTCATCCAGAGTCAGTTCCACCTCGTCGAGAGCCAGAAGCTTCTGATACTGGCGTATGATCGCGTTCCGCGGCTCCTTTAAGATGCGTACCAGCATCTCTTTTGTCAGTGCCTGCAGCGGACAAATAATCGGAAGCCTTCCAAGGAATTCCGGAATCATGCCAAAGGCGCGCAGATCATCCACTTCTACTTTCGTGAGCAGATCCGGATCATCATCATACTTATCTTTCAGATCGGAGAAAAATCCGATCGAAGCCTGTTTATTCAGGCGTTCCCTGATAATATCTTCCAGTCCCGGAAACGCGCCTCCGCAGATAAACAGAATATTGCTCGTATCAACCGTCGCCATCGGAACCATCGCGTTTTTGCTTGAAGCGCCAACCGGTACCTCTACTTCACTGCCTTCAAGCAGCTTCAACATTCCCTGCTGAACTGCTTCACCACTGACGTCCCGCTGATTTGCATTCTTCTTACGGGCAATCTTATCAATCTCATCTATAAAGACAATCCCCTGCTCCGCGCGTTCTACATCATTGTCCGCGGCTGCCAGCAGACGGGAGATCACACTCTCAATGTCATCGCCGATATAACCGGCCTCCGTCAGCGAAGTCGCGTCCGTGATTGCCAGAGGCACATCAAGCAGAGTCGCCAGCGTTTTTACCAGATACGTCTTACCGCAGCCGGTCGGCCCCAGCAGGAGCATATTGGACTTCTCAATCTCAACATCATCATAAAGGATCGTCTTTCTGTCCGCCCCGCCGGAGAGCTTTGATGGTTCTGCAGAAGTCCCCGCCCCATTCGCGGAATCCGATGACTCTGTTTTATTATCTGCGATCGAAGCGATTCGTTTATAATGATTATAGACAGCCACAGAGATTACCTTTTTCGCATGATCCTGTCCCACCACATACTCATCCAGGCTTGCTTTGATTTTGTGCGGAGCCGGAATATGTGCGATATCCAGCTCCTTCCTTGGCTGCTTTTCCTTTGCCTTTTTCTTTACCTGCTGCTGTTGGCGTGGCAGACCGAAATTTCCAAAAATGTCTCCCAGGTTGATCATACTGATCGTAGGAATCCGGAAACCCTTATGATCATCTTCCTCTTCAGAAGAGGGACCCGCCGCCGCTGCATCATCCGATACTTCCTCCGAATCTATGACTTCGCCTGCAGGCTCTTCCTCTGTCTCAGGTGATGCCATTTCCTCCGGCACATCATTTTTGTGTAAATCATTCGAACCGGCAGTTTTGTTGTCTTCTTTCTTCATACTGTCAAAACCTGCCGGCGGACTGATCTTTGCAAACTCTGCTGCAAGTCTGCGCATATCGTCATCAGAGATCCCGGCGGACTGCATGGATTGAAATGCTTTTTGAATACAGTCCGGACACACACAGATGCCGCCCGGTATCTCGATCATTTTTCCTGCGGCCGTCTCTGACCTGCCGCAGAGCATACAATATTTTTCGTATTCACCCTTCTGATCCTGTCTGTTGTTATTACTCATTTTTCTCCTTTATCTCCGGCCACAGCCAGATCTTTACCAGCCGAACGGGGTCCCGCCCCGGAAAGAAGGCCCCATATTTCCAGGGTCATAACTGCCTTCTTCATCCTCCGGCTGCTGTGAAAATGTAACATTCACTGTCTGCGATTCATAACTCCCCGTATCTGATCTCAGAATTTCCATCGCAACGGTCTCTCCCGCCCGATAGTATTCCAATAAATCATCAAATCCCTGTGCAGAGCTCACCGTCACATGATCCATGGCACTGATGATATCCCCCCGCTGCAGTCCTGCATTCTCCGCCGGAGATCCGCTCACCACATAGGAGATATATACGCCATTCGGTATGTCATACAAATCTCTTGCCTCAGAAGAAATATCCTGCGTATATATGCCCAGATAGCCGCGTTCCTCCTCGTCCACCTTTGTCCGCGTCTCGCGGTCCATCAATTCTGCAAGAATCGGCTGCGCGTCATCAATCGGGATCGCGTACCCCATCCCCTCAACGCCTGAGGAAGATACCTTCGCCGAATTAATGCCAATCACTTCTCCATTTATATTGAGCAGAGCTCCGCCACTGTTTCCCGCGTTGATTGCCGCATCTGTCTGGATATAATTGTGCGTCTCGCCTTCCACCTCAATGGCCCGGTTCAACGCGCTGACGATCCCAAGCGTCACACTCTGTCCATAGCCAAGTGCGTTGCCAATTGCGATCGCCGGCTCACCAATTACCAGGGCTTCCGAAGAGCCCAATTCTGCTATCGTGATCTGATCCAGAACTTCTTCCTGAATCTTCTCCAGATCTACCGCCAATACCGCGAGATCATTTTCTTCATCACTGCCTTTTACTACTGCTTCAACAACAGCATCTTCCTCTTCGACGTTTTCAACAGAAAAGCAGATCGTCAGAGTCTGTGCATCCTGAATTACATGATAATTAGTAGCAACCAACAACTCCGTATCGCTCTGACCGACGATAATCCCGGATCCACTGCTCTCACTCTCAATTTCCATCGTTCCGCGAAACATATAAGAAACTTCCTGTACAGATCTGCTGGTAATCGCAACAATAGAAGGCAATACATTTTTCACAACGCCTGTAATATCCAGCAGAGCCGATGTTGCCTGGTCATTGCTCTCTTCATCCTCAGTTTCCGCCGACAAAACTGTATCTGCTTCTTCCCCTGCTTCCGATTCTGTCTCTGAAACAGTCGTCACACCCGAATCCTGATCTTTTCCAAGCATACGCCAGCCAAGAGAAACGCCTCCGGCTAAAACCGCCAGAGTCAAAAGTATAGTCA
>JAJBVF010000530.1 GCA_020859965.1 Clostridiales bacterium | reverse complement strand
TCCACGTCCGGATACATCCCGATATTGACTGCGGACTCTTTATCGACATGAGAGCCAAACGCCCCTGCCATATAGAAATCGCTCACATCATCCAGGCTCATGCCGGTCTCAGATAAAAGATACTCCATCATCGTGTACGCCGCGGCCTTGGTGCGGATAAATTCATTGATATCGCTCTGGTAAAACCACAGCCCCGGTGCATAAGCGACCGCATACTCTCCTTCCTGCTCCTTCCAGACAACCGCGTCAGAAGCTTCCGGCACCAGACATCCCCGCAGATCAAGCAGGCCATTCATAAAAAGCTCGGAAATAAGATCAATAATTCCGGAACCGCAGATTCCCTTCGGTTCTCCGCCTCCAATTACATCATATTCAAATTCAAAGGAACCGATCTCTGGCATCCGCTTCTGAAAGCCACCCGCATTTATCCCGGACAGATCGGATATATCGGCATCATGCTTTCCGACAAGCGATCCCTTCCGATCATCCTTCCTGTGCGCACGCAGTTTAATATGCTCCACAGCCCCTTCGGCTGCACGCATCCCTGTCTTCACCACGCCGCCCTCAAGAGCTGGGCCGGCTGCCCCGGCACCGCAGAGCAAAAACTCCCGGTTTCCGACGACCAGTTCTCCATTCGTACCCACATCAAAAAACAGAGATACCGTCTCCCGGTGAAACAGATCGGTCGCCACCATTCCGCTGATGATATCACCGCCCAGATAATTTGCTTTCCCAGGATAACAGAAGACATATCCGGCGATCGGGATATCCAGGTCTGTGCCGCGCAGAAAACCCGGCTGATCCGCCCAGACCGCATAAGGAGAAGAAAATACGCAAAAGGCGTCCATCCCGATCAGAAAATGGATCATCGTGGTATTTCCCGCCACGGCCATGGAGAGGCAGTCTTCTGTGCAAATGCCTGTTTTCTCAGTGATCTGCGCCATCAGTTCCCTGATCGTATCAATCGTCGCCCGACGGATCTCTTCAAGATGCGCGGCATTCTCCCGGCCATAAAAAATTCTGGTCAGAATATCTTCGCCAAACGCAATCTGTCTGTTGTATGCGCTCTCCTGAAGCACAATCTCCCCGGTGTTGCAGTCAACCAGCTGCATCACTACCGTCGTGCTTCCAAGATCCACTGCCAGGCCATAATGTGTCCGGCTGGTATCTCCCGCTTCCAGTTTCACCACCTGCCAGCTGCTTCCGTCATACGAAAGTGAAATGGTCACCTTCCAACCGGCATTCTCACAGAGCGGGTAAAGCATACGCATCACAGAAACAGACAGTACCACATCCGAGAGTCCCGCAGCTTCCAGCGCATCGGTGAACCGCTGCTGACAGGAGCGATTGTCTTCTTCGCATGGCGGCGTAAGCTCCAGATATATTTTTCTGCTGATTCCTGTCTGTCTCATATGCCTGCCTCCGTCTTTACAATACGCCCTTCCAGCGTAAGTCCGATCAGCAAAAGTATCGGGAAAATGATTCCCGTCAGTATTCCGAGATTCAGCCGACCGTCAAACAAATTCGCCATGGTTCCCACAAAGGTAGGGCCGCTGCTGCATCCCACATCACCAGCCAGCGCAAAAAGTGCGAACATCGCAGTTCCGCCTCTGGGTATTCCTTTTGTGCCCAGGCTGAATGTTCCCGGCCAAAGGATGCCAACGGATAAGCCGCAGAGAGCACAACCGAAAAATCCAAGGATTGGCGATGCCGAAAGGCCAATGATCAGATAACTGCAAAGGCACAGAACACCGCTCAGCCACATAAATTTCTTCAGATCAATTTTTTCACCGAATTTCCCATAATACAGGCGGGCGCATCCCATTGTTACAGCAAATAAAAGCGGTCCCGCAAGGTCCCCGACGGTCTTTGAAACCTTCAGACCGCTCTCCGCGTACGCGCTCGCCCACTGGCTGACTGCCTGCTCACAGGCGCCCGCACAGGCCATCAGCAGCATAAAGATCCAGAAGGTGCGCATCGACACAAGCTGACGGATGCTGTATCCTTCTTCCCCTTCCTCCAGCAGGGAACCGATCGGCACCTTCGCGAAAAACAAGCCATTTAAAATCGGGACGATTGCCCAGATCCATGCCATTATTTTCCAGTTTCCGATTCCGAAAACCGCAAAGAACAGGCTGGAGAGCAGCACCACGCCGACATGTCCCCAGCAGTAAAAGGAGTGAAGCAGGCTCATCGCCTTTGCCTTCTCATCCCCCGGACAGGCTTCCATAATCGGACTCACCAGCACTTCCAAAAGTCCTCCTCCAATGGCGTAAATCACTACCGCCACACAGAGTCCCGCATATGCGTCCGGAAACAGATCCGGCAGCAGGGTCAGTAAGATCAGGCCTGCCGCTGAAAAAATATGCGCACCAATAATACACGGACGGTATCCGATCCGGTCCGCAAACTTTGCCGCTAGCAGATCGACCAGAAGCTGTACACCAAAATTCAGCCCCGTCAAAAGCGCGATCCGATCCAGCGTGATCCCGTACTGCGACTGAAAGGTCAGAAACAGCAGCGGAGCAAAGTTGTTGATGATAGCCTGCACGGTATAGCCGATAAAACACGCATATACCGTGTGTTTGTACTGGAATTTCATACTGAAAATATCCCCCTTCTGCAAATACTGGCGGCTAATCGCGAAATCTGCAAAATAACCACAGGTATTATAACAAAGAAGGAGACAGATTACCAGAAAAAAACAACAGCGCCGCCTGCTATTTTTATTCCTTATCCTTTCAGCAGTTCGTCCATTGTGCGCCACCCAAGCACCGCACACTTTACCCGCGCAGGCATATGCGCAATGTCCCGAAGTGCGCCCGCTTCTTCAAGCTCCTCCAGCTCTTCTTCGGTCGTCTCACCGCGGATCATCCGCATAAACAATTCTGAGAGTCGTTTTGCTTCCTTTGTAGATTTTCCGATGATCAGATCCAGCATCATATCTGCGGAGGCC
>JAJBVF010000060.1 GCA_020859965.1 Clostridiales bacterium | reverse complement strand
CACAATAACCAGAACTACAAATTTCCTGTAACTGTTGTGAACTACTTTTCTGTATTTAAGGGATGTTTTATGTATCTTATTCAGCGAATAAATCCTGAGATTGTGGAAGAGATCTCTTATCATAAAAATTGCTTCACAGATCATCTTCCAGATATCCCTGTGATATACGACAAAAACGACCAGCAACGTCCCCACATGCAGCATAATATCAAATAGCATGCTGCCTTCCGTCTCTATATGAAATACATTTTCTATAATAGCAAGATGTCCGGAGCTGCTGACCGGCAGGAACTCTGTCAGTCCCTGTATAATTCCTAGAAATACAGACTGTAAGATTGTCATAACTGCCTCCGCGCCAAATTATCGCACCAAAAAATCTGAACGACTATCATGAATCCTATCGCCGCCCATTTTTGATTCATTATAGCAGACATTTTGCGGAGGCACAAGGAATTTTTGTGATAGAAAAGCTCACCTTTGAAGCCATTCATGCTTATCCGGTTCTTTTCCCTGGCGGATCATTTCATACAGTTTTTTTAACGCTTTCCCGATCCCGCCGGTTTCATTGATCAGCCCTTCCCGAACCGCCTCCTGTCCGACAAGGATCGTTCCGAGATCTTTTGTCAGGATCCCCGTATCCAGCATCAGCTCTTCCAGCCTGTCTCTGGACGCTTTTGAATGATCACTGATAAAGCCAAGGATCCGATCCTGCATTTGCCTGAAATAATCATAGGTCTGCGGTGCACCGATGACTGTGCCATTCATCCGCACCGGATGGATCACCATTGTGCCTGTCTTTACGATAAATGAATAATCTGTGGAAACAGCAATCGGAACGCCAATGGAATGACTGCCCCCAAGGACAAGAGAAACCGTCGGTTTACTCATGGAAGCGATCATCTCTGCAATTGCCAGCCCGGCTTCTACATCTCCTCCTACCGTGTTCAGCAGAATCAGCAGGCCGTCAATATCCGGACTGTCTTCAATCGCCGCAAGCTTCGGCAACACATGCTCATATTTTGTCGTTTTAGAATTGTTTGGAAGGCAATCATGTCCTTCAATCTCTCCGATCACACTCAGCAGATGGATTCTTTGGTTCAGAGCCACCTCCCCGGTATCGCGAATTGCTTCCCGCTGTTCTTTTTCCTGCGATTCTCTCTGTTCTTCCTTCTGCTCTTGCTTCTGATCATCTCGCCCCATAGGAACCTCCTTCAGATGCGATCATGCATCCTCAAACTCTTTACAGAAATGAGTATGTCCAAAATGGGAGATTTCATACAAAAAACCGGAGCGATCAGCCCCGGTCTTCCTTACTCTCAAAAATAACGCCATATTCTCAATGAAAATACTTCTTCTGAAGCGTATGTACCATATCGATATAATGTTCCCGGCATCCTTCCATCTGACTGGATTCGATCATATCAATACAGGGAGAAAGCCATTCGTCCCAGATGGAGCGGTAGATCACATCCGAATCCGGCTGCTGGTCGATATGTTTCACAATACTGGGCGCGACATCATAGTATTCCTGAATCAGTTCCTCTCCGCCCGGACTGTCCGCCAGATAGGTATCACGATAGTCACGCAGCAGCGTCAGCTCATAGCAGTCATCTGATTTCCCAAAGGTACGACAGACAGCCGTCGTGATATAACACCACTTTTTGTGAAATCCCTGCTCGATCGACGTATATTCCGCTGCCTGCAGATTTGTCTTGGGAAACTCCTTCTTCCAGGATTCGATCAGCTTATCCGCCAGAGGCTGCGATGAATCCCCATGATACTCCAATACCATCGGCAGTACAAAAACCGCCATTGTCAGATTCAAATCCATCTGCAGCTGCTCTTTTTTGTTCTTCCTGCTGCATGCTGCCATCTGCTCTACCGCGTATGCGGTCAGTGCGTCTGCCATATTGGTCAGAAACTGATCCTTATCAATCACCGTATGATATCCGCGTTCAATCGCATCAAAGGTAGCGATATGCTCCTGATACATCCGGTGAAACTCATCGGGATAAGTCTTTTTCTGAAAATACTGCATCACGGCGCCATCGCAGCAATCCAACAGCTTTGGCATACCTTCAATGCCAGTCAGATAGTCATTCATCTTACTGTTCATTCCTCCAGATTCGTATAAACCGCCTGTACATCATCATCATCATCCAACAGATCCAGCGTACGATTCAGCTGACGGATATCCGTCTCATCGGTAAGCGCCACATACGTCTGAGGAATCATCGTGACTTCCGCAGAAGCCATCGGTATCCCCTGATCCTCCAGTGTCTGGCGCACTGCGCTGAACTCATCCGGATCCGTAAGGATTTCAAAACTGTCTTCTTCTTCCGTAAAATCCTCCGCACCGACATCCAGAGCCGTCATCATCAGATCGTCCGCATCCATTTCACATTCTTCCCGGTCAATGATAATCTGCCCTTTTTTGTCAAACATATAAGACACACATCCCTGCGTGCCAATGCTGCCGCTGCCCTTGGTAAAGGCATTGCGCACATTTGAAAACGTGCGGTTCTTATTATCAGTCAGTGCCTCAACAATGATCGCAATCCCGCTCGGGCCATAGCCCTCATAGGTAACATATTCATAATTCACTGTGCCGAGCTCTCCGGCAGCCTTCTTAATACCGCGGTCTATCGTATCATTCGGCATATTGTTTGCCTTCGCCTTGGCGATCACATCGCGAAGCCTGCTGTTGTTCGCCGGATCGGAACCACCTTCCTTTACAGCCACCGCGATCTCACGGCCGATGATCGTAAAGATCTTGCCCTTCGCGGCGTCATTTTTCTCTTTTTTGTGCTTGATATTCGCAAATTTTGAATGTCCTGACATAACCAGTCGTACTCCTTTCACTTTTCCTAGAATACCATTTTCCCGTTGGTTCGTCAAGATTATTGTTTCTATACACCGGAGTCCTATGTAAGCAGCTCCAGACTTACCTGCAGTGCTTTATCT
>JAJBVF010000400.1 GCA_020859965.1 Clostridiales bacterium | reverse complement strand
ATGTATTCTATGTTAATTATACATCTTCTACTTGATTTGTCAAGATGCAAAACATTCGTGATCGAGTAAGAGGCGGCTTGTCGACTCCTGCTCGATTGCGCCGGCCGCGTCTGGCACCAGCCTGAAATACTACACTCGCGGCCGTGCGCATAATAAAAAACTCCCGCGCTGCAATTTATGTTTTGCAATGCGGGAGATTTTTTATCTGTCAGTGAACCGTAATCGTATAGGATGCTTCACCGGTATAAGTCATGGTATCAGCTGAGTCATAATAGGAGACATGAATCACGGTCTTACCACTTTGTCCAAAAGTGATCAGGAAAGAACCACTGCCTGTAAATTCTGTCTGATCCAGCACAGTCACTGAGCTTACATCCGCTCCATCCACTGTAATACTGTCGATCACAGCATATCCGGATACGGATGTATCCATATTCATAGTACCTGTAGCTGTACTTCCAGCGGTAACTCCATTTACGCTTTCTGTAACTGCGATTCCATAGCTTAATGTATCAAAATACCAGTCAATACTGTCTGTGGAAGCCTGATAGGATACTGTCCCATCCTGCGTCATAACTGCATCATCACTGAGGATTACATAGTATGAGGTACTCTGCGCAAGCGGACTGCTCAGATAGATTGCAAATTCTATACCTTCTGTCCATCCTCCAAGTTCTGTCAGTTTCTCCAGATCCGTGATCTGTTCGGATACCACTCTGGTGGAATCATTCATCTGGATAGTCTCTATCAGCGAGCCATCTTCAGCATTGTAAATAGAAACAGAACCACTGCCGGCCATCAGATCTGTCCGTGCAGAAGAAACAGTCAGATAGTTCAAACCGGAGGTGACAGTCTTTGTTTCAGCATCATCTGCATCCGTATCCGGCCAGAAAACAAGGTCAGCGGATGTAAGCACAGCCGATGCGTCAACAGTGGCATCGAGAGCATCGGTCTCTCCTTCTGCTGCACTTTCTTCAACGGAATCTGTCCCTTCCACAGCAATATCTGCAGAATTATCTGCTACTGCTTCCGTCTCCTCAGTGCCGGCATCACTGTACGAATCAGAGACAGTAATATTCAGTCCGGAATCATCAGCGACAGCTTCCGTTTCTGAACCGGACACTTCTGTTTCCGCTGTCTCTGTCTCAACACTGACAGCTTCTGTTTCCGCTGCTTCTGTCGTCTCAACGCTGACAGCTTCTGTAGCTTCCGTTGCTTCTGTCGTCTCAACGCTGACAGCTTCTGTAGCTTCCGTTGCTTCTGTCTCTTCCAGCGCCGCCTCATTTGTCGCATCAAAGACAACATCCGTACCTAATGCGGAATCATCCGTATTTAACAGGATGCTGTCATCTGCCAGGGCCGAATCATCCGAGGAAGATTCTGTCTCGGATGCTTCCGCTGCAGAGCTTCCATCTGTACTGGTATCTGCTGAAGCGTCTGTGCTGCTCTCTTCACTCTGTTCCAACAGTTCATTCAGATTCTCTTCCACACGCTCAAGCGTGGTACTCATCTCATCATATTCATAATCCTGCTCGGCAATTTTCTCAAGAAGCTCTACAAGCAATGCCCGGTCATCTTCTGAAAGGGAGACTTCTTCCTCTTCTGCCACTTCATCCACAATGACTTCAATGTCGCCGGTATTTACGACGTTTCCCTCGATCACCTGAATTTTTGTCTCATTGACAATCTGGGTAGCAGCCACCTGACCGATACTGTCGGAAATTGTCGTTGTCGTAACCAGCTCCTGTGTAGCGGTTTCTTTTTTCTCTTCATCCAGCGTCTCTCCGGAAGCAGTCTCATATGCCATGAGTATACCGGTGAGCGCGCCGGTGCCCGATACCTCAAATGGTGCGGCAGCGAGGACATCACAATTTACTACGCCAGAAGTAGAAAGTGTTGACGCAATCATATTGCTGGTAACATATGTAAGGTTCGCAGTCTTGACCTGAATGCCTCCGGTAGTAGTCGGGCTCACAAGTGCACAGCTGAATGTTTTCGTACCGATCTGCTCCAATGGAATATAGGAGCCAAGATGCTCTCTCTCATCTTCATTGGTAATTGTCAGGGTCTCGATTGTCTCCCCATAGACACCGAAATATTTCAGGATCATATTTCGCTGGTCTTCGCTAAGATCAGCGCCAAGAGTCACTACCTTCTGCCCGTCAGCCATCGTCGGTACAGATGGAATCGCCGCCATCAGGCAAAAAGCACTCATCAGAATTGCAAAACGCTTCTTTTTAAACATACGTGAATCTCTCCTTTTTTTTGTTTATCGGTTTTATTGCAACAGATTAACACAGTATATCATTCCATTTTGCGGAATACAAGAAAGCATTTCCGATAGAATTATTAAGGTTTCATAAAGGCTTCACAGATGTGAAACAGAATCCTGTAAAAACAGCCTTCATCTATCTGATTCTCAAAGGAGGTCCATCCAGATAAATTACACGCTCACAAGCTGATACCACATCCTGCTCATGAGTCGCGATCAGAGCAGGGACATTGTGTGCTCTTAAACGTGTAAGCAGGCGTGAGCGCCGCTCTGCGTCAATTCCGGTAAAAGGCTCATCCAACAACAGTAATTTCCCGCCAAGAGCACAGCAGCGCGCCAGCGCAAGCCGACGGGCCATACCGCCGGAGAGTTCGTCCGGATAAGCATCGCGTTCTTCTTCCAGTTCAGCAAAAGCAAGCCATTTCTCAGTCTCTTCGCGGCGCTCCTTTGGCAGGATATCCAGAATCTGCTGTCGAACGGTACGCCACGGCAGCAGGCGGTCTTCCTGAAAGAGAATCGCAGTATCAACCGGAGAAATACCAGACACACTTCCGGTCACTGGCTTTTCCAGTCCTGCCAGGATCCGGAGTAAAGTGGTCTTGCCACACCCGGACGGCCCGGAGAGAGCTGTCAGTCCAGTCATTGGAAGTTCGAGGGTAAAATTTTCGAGGACACATTTGCCCGTATAAGAA
>JAJBVF010000129.1 GCA_020859965.1 Clostridiales bacterium | reverse complement strand
GTAGACCAGCTTGTAGCAAACCGCACCACCGTATGCGTCTCATCTGCTTTTTCCCAGAATCCAAACGCGACCTGCTTCTTCAGGCTCTCCATTTTTTCATTTTCAAGAACAACAAACTGCTGATTTGTCGGCGACTCCAGGAAAAATACACAGCCTTTTTCGTGAAGCAGCTGCTTTAAACGTTCCGTCATTTCGATTGCATGGCGGCTGATTTTAAAATACAGATCATCTGTAAACAACACATCGAACTGAATTCCCAGAAGGCGCCCCTTTGCGAGCAATGCCCCTCGCTGCTTCACATAAGTCAGGAAATGCCGCGGCATATTTTTCTTCGGAAAGACTACTGCCTCCCCACAAAGCGCCCCGACCTTTGTGCCTCCAATATAAAATACATCGCAAAGATCCGCTACATCCGGAAGTGTCAGGTCGCTCTGAAGACTCATCAGGCCATAGCCAAGCCGCGCGCCGTCCATATAAAGAGGAATCTCATAAGCCCTGCAAATTTCTGAAATCTGCGCAAGCTCCGCCTTTGTATACAGAGTCCCGTATTCTGTCGGATGTGAGAGATACACCATTCCCGGGAATACCATATGCTCACAGTTTTCATCCCGGTAAAAGTCCTCCAGAAATGTCTTCAACTCTTCTGCGTTGATCTTGCCGTCATGCTGCGGAAGCGTCAGAACCTTGTGACCAGTATATTCAATCGCACCGGCCTCATGCGCGTTCACATGTCCGGTATCCGCCGCGATCACGCCCTCATAGCTTTTCAGCATCGATGAGATCACCGTCGCATTCGTCTGCGTACCTCCGGCCAAAAACCAGATTTCCGCTTCCGGGCAGCTGCAGGCAGCACGTATCTTCGCCTTCGCGCTCTCACAATACGGATCGCTCCCATAGCCGGAGACAGGCTCCAGGTTGGTCTCCATCATTCGCTGCAAAATAGCCGGGTGTGCCCCGGTCGTGTAATCGCTCTCAAAAGATAACATATCCAAATCCTTTCTTTTTCCTCTTATGTCAATCGTCCAGCCATGCGGCTTATTATATGGCCTGCTGTTGCAGAAAGTCAACTGAAAAAGTGCAGTAAAACACAGATTCTCAGATTTGCCTTATAAAACCGAGCAGGGGAAGGACAGCCAAACGGCATTCTCCCCTATCCGCCTGGCGCGGGCCGCGTCCAACGAAAGCTGGAATAATTCCTTACGCAGCCCTGTGCATCATAAAACAGGCGGAATCCCGAATTGCAGGGGATTCCGCCCGTTCTCTTATCCTATGTTCTTACAAAAGATCAGTCTTCACAGGAGATGCCCGTTATGATAAATCCATACGTATTGGAAGCTCCTTTCCGCTTCATTATCCTACTATTATTTATACTTACTCCTGATCGTATAGGTCCTGTACCAGCCTCCGTAATTAATTTCATACGGGCCAAAACATACCACCGCTTTGTAATTCGGTTTCAGATAAAAGTCCATTTTTTTGGTGGTATATCCATTCAATGTTTTCCATTCGATGGAAGAAGAGTCATCGGAATTCGTCACCTTTGTTACTACCCGGGATTTAATTGTGGAAGCACTGCCCTCGCAAACATCCACCAGAGTCAGCTTCTCTCCTGTCGACAGATCATAGGTCAGACCGTATACATCCGTATTGCTAACGCCGCCCGCATACCAATAAGTCTTTACCTGGATGCTGATGATTCCACTGTTATTGTAGGTGACCGTCGAAGTAGCTGTATAATAATAGTTATCCCGGCATCCAGCTTCATTTCCACTCTCGGCATACTCATACAGGCTGGACTTATTCGAAGAGTTCAAAAAGCTATTCATATCAGAATTAATTGAGCTGTTGATCTTTGCTATTGCACTCGAGCTGCCCTTCAGAACGACCTTCTGATAATACACGTTTGCCTTCACATTACCATAAGTTTTGCTCTGATCTGTTTTGGAATAAGAATAGCTTGCAATCAAATTCTCAATCGTTTTACTGCTCGTACTGCTCCACGCGGAATAATATTTTTTGCCTGATACCGTTTTGTAGGTACGAACTCTCACATAGTAGGTCTTACCTGCTGTAAGGCCAGACAATGTATAACTGGTCTTAGATTTGCCGGATACCAGCTTTGTCTTATTCCCGCTCGCAAATTTTTTGCTGGTGGAATACTGGATCTGGTAACCACTCACATTGCTCGCCTTTTTCCATTTTACTGTCATCTTGCCAATCGAGCTGCTCGATAAAGAAGAAAGCTTGGTACCAGTCAGCCTCGTGATCTTTTTCCCGGTGCCGCTTCCGGTAATATAGTTAGAATACGGAACCACTTTGTACACATAGGTCTTCCCGTTTTTGCTCTTAATGCTCTTATCCGTATAGGTAACTGTGGAGCCGCTTGTGATCGTTTTTATCTTACTGAACTTTCCGGAAGCGGTTCTCCGATAAACATAATAGCCCGAAGCTCCCGAAACCTTGTTCCATGTCAGCTTGATACCGGTGGCTTTGTTCTCCACACTGGTCAGTTTTAATGTGACTTTTCTCGTGACATAGACCGTGCACTTCGCCTTCACCGAGCTGCTGTCCGAAAAGGATGACGTAGCAGTGATCGTCGTCTTCCCGACGGAAAGTGCTGTAATCTTCCCGTTTTCATCAACCGTAGCCACATCCGTATTGCTGCTTGTCCAAGTCAGTCCCTGCTCGCTGGCATTGGAAGGTTTGAAAGTCGGAGACAGCGACAGAGTCGAGCCGTTCACAACAGATGCGGTAGATGGAAGTGAGATTCCTGTCAAAGCGACGTATTCATCCTGCGTCAGGCAGACCGAATAATCCCAGTCCGCGCTTGAGCCAGTCATTTTCAGATAATAAGTGCCTGCCTGGCTAAAGATTTTTTCAGAAGAAATATAGGGATTACTGCCACTGGTAATGGTAGTCACCTCAACCCACTCCTGCCCAGCAAGTTGGTATAAAGTCGCGGTCACTGTACCG
>JAJBVF010000144.1 GCA_020859965.1 Clostridiales bacterium | reverse complement strand
TTACTTTCTATTGCGTCTCCTTTAACATAGCCGTCAAAAATGAACTGCGGATGATTCGCCGGAAGATCGGCATGATCGCTCAGCAGTTCAATCTGGTAAAACGCAGCACAGTTCAGAAGAATGTACTCTCCGGACGTCTCGGATATTATTCTACCCTGAAAAGTATCCTTGGGCTGTTTTCAAAAGAAGATTATGAGATGGTCAAAGACTCGCTGGAACGCGTGGATCTGGCGGAAAAGCTGCACGATCGCTGTGACGAGCTCTCCGGCGGGCAGCAGCAGCGCGTATCCATCGCAAGAGCATTATTTCAACAGGCAGATATCATTCTCGCGGATGAGCCGGTCGCCTCTCTTGATCCGGTCACCACGCAAAAAATTCTCACTGATTTGAAGAACATCAATACTTCCCTTGGCAAAACCGTGATCGTAAATATTCATTCCGTAGAATTGGCGCGCACCTATTCCACCCGGATTCTCGCGCTGAAAGCCGGTCAGGTCGTATTTGACGGTACGCCGGATGACCTGACTGATGAAAGGCTGATCTCGATTTATGGCAAGACCTTTTAGGAGAAGACAATGAAAATACAAGATACTGTGCATTTTAACTGGTATAAGCATCTGTTCATTGTACTTCTGCTGCTGGTCTGTATCGCTGCCAGTGTCAATGTCACAGATGCTGATTTCGCGGAGGTTTTCAACAATCTCGACCAGATGTCCGCGTTTATGCAAAAATTTCTGCAGCCTGATTTCACTTACATACCCAAGCTCCTTTCGCCAATGCTCCTGACCATAAAAATGTCTGTTGTTGGCACCGTGCTTGGCGTGCTCTTCGCGGTTCCGTTCGCTTTTCTGGCTACTACAGTGGCGACCAAAAACCGTGTACTTACCACTATTGTCCGTTTTTTCCTCGACGTCATCCGAACGATCCCAAACCTTCTGCTGGCCGCTCTGATGGTAGCTATCATCGGTATCGGTGAATTCACCGGCGTCCTCACGATTGCCGTTTTCACCTTTGGCATGGTCTCCCAGCTGATCTATGAGGCGATTGAAACCGTAGACTACGGACCGATCGAAGCAGCGGAGTCCATCGGCGCCAACAAAATACAAACGGCTGTATGGTCCATCTTTCCGCAGATTGCCAACCAGATCGCCAGCTATACGTTTTATGCGCTGGAGCTGAATGTCCGCGCCTCGACAGTACTCGGCTATGTCGGTGCCGGCGGTATCGGAACGATCCTGAACTCTCAGCTGTCTCTGCTGAAATATGACAGAGTATCCGTCATTATCCTGATCATTCTGATCTTTGTCTTTATCGTGGATGGATTGAGCGAAGCGATTCGCAGGAGGCTCGCATGATCAAAGTACAGAAAAAAACAAAAAGTATTCTTATCACGATTCTCGTCCTGGCCGTAATCGTGTACTGTGCGGCGGGAATCGATTACTCCGCGCTCAAATCTTTTTCACCGTCGCTGGCAAAGGATGCGTTTGTCGGATTGTCCAAACCGGAATGGAGCTACTTCTATGACGGCAGCAGCGAGGATGTCTTTTCCCTTTTGCTGCTGACACTGGGTATTGCTTTTCTCGGCACCACGATCGCTACGATCTTTGCCATCCCGCTGATGCTGGTGAGCGCATCCAACTTATGGAAAGGCTTTCCCATCATCCCCAGAATCGGTAAATTCATCTGCAACATCCTCCGGGCGTTTCCGGAGCTGGTCTACGCGATCATCTTTGTCAAAATGGTAGGTCCCGGCCCGTTTGCAGGTGTGATGGCGATCGGCGTCCACCAGATCGGAATGCTCGGAAAGCTTTTTACCGAAGAAATGGAAGGCATTGACGAACAGCCTGTAGAAGCCATGCAGGCAGTCGGCGCAGGATTCTGGAAAACCTTTTTCTACGCGCGGGTGCCCCAGCTGATGCCGATTTACTCCTCACTCTCTCTGAATCATTTTGAGATCGCGGTGCGCAGTGCTTCGACTCTGGGTCTTGTCGGTGCGGGAGGTATCGGTGCTCCATTGATCTTCGCGATTCAGGCGAGAAACTGGGGCAAAGTCAGCATCATTCTTCTGAGCGTGATCGTGACCGTGTTCCTGCTGGATCTGCTCACCGGATATATCCGGAAGAAGCTGCGCTGACCGCTCATCCACATTTTTTAAACTGCTGACCGCAGATCCGGAAGCAATTCACTGACTGCGGCTTTTTGAACCGAAACAGGAACATTCCGGCGGTTATATGCCCGCATTATACACATAAAAAGGAGACATTTCATGTTACAATTACTCGTTGACTCTCACTCTCACACCATTGCCAGTGCGCATGCGTATTCTACTGTTGAAGAGATGGCTCGCGCCGCCGGACTGAAAGGACTTCAGCTTCTGGCGATCACCGACCACGCACCCTATCTGGCGGACTCCAGCCATGAGCTGCATTTTATGAATTATAATGTCCTGCCAAGATATTTCGGCAGCGTAGAAATGCTCTACGGTGTTGAGCTGAATATTCTGGATTCAAAAGGTACGGTAGATTTAAGTCCGGAAATTTTGCGGCGGCAGGACATCTGCATCGCCAGCTACCACACGGCATGCACGCCCGCCGGCAATCTGGAGGAAAACACCAGCGCCTATCTGGGTGCAATGGAAAATCCCTTTGTAAACATTATCGGACATCCGGAGGACGGAAACGTTCCGGTGGATTTTGAACGGCTTGTAGAAAAGGCAAAAGAAGAGCATGTGCTGCTGGAGGTAAACAATTCCTCACTTCGCCCGGCAAGCTACCGGATCAACACACATGAAAATATCCTGACCATGCTGCGTCTGTGCAAAAAAATGGAAGTAAGTGTTTCCGTGGGTACGGACGCGCATTTTTCCGGAGCGGTAGGCGTATTTGATCTGGCGCTGCAGGCACTTTCAGAAGCTGATTTTCCGGAGCATCTGATCGCCAATACAGACGCTGACCGATTCAAACGGTTACTGGA
>JAJBVF010000150.1 GCA_020859965.1 Clostridiales bacterium | reverse complement strand
GATTACGCTGGATAATACGGAGATTGACCACCCGATTGTGCAGGGTGAGAATATTCTAAGCTATATCAATACGGATGTTTATGGCAACTTTGCTTTAGCCGGGAGCATTTTCCTCGACCCGGCGAATACGACGGATTTTGTGGACGCCTACTGTCTGATTTACGGACACCATATGGCGAATCATAAGATGTTCGGCGACCTTGATCTGTATGAGGATGAGGACTTTTTTAATGAGAACACGACCGGCACACTGATTTTGCCGGATCGCAGTTATGACCTTGAAATCTTTGCCTGCCTGCTGGTGGATTCTTCGGAAGACGCGATCTTCAGCCCGGGCCAGTGGCAGACTGACATAGATGGGCTTCTGGAATTTACGGAAGCCAATGCGACATTCCTGCACGAGGATACAATCGCCGCTCTGCGGGAGGATGAAAATCCGCAGGTATTAGGAATGTCAACCTGTTCTTCGGAAGATGAAGATGCGAGGACGGTGATATTGGCGAGGATGGTTCCATACTCGCAGTGAGGTAAGATGATACAAGGGGTAAAAGATCAGGGATTGGGCTTTTATCACTCAAATCATGATAGAGAAGGAAAAGTTAATAGGAGGGTTTGACATGAAAAAGCATATTTGCAAGATATGGTCAGTGGTGCTGGCAGCACTCTTGTGCATGGCGTTGCTCCCGGTATCTGTTTTTGCAGCAGATTCCGTAGTTGCCACCGCGACCATTCCGGTTTCGGTATCGGTCAGCGGGGAGGAAGGGACGCTTGAGAGCGATATCCCCACGGAGACTTATACATTTAAGCTTGCAACGACAAACGGCGCACCGATGCCGGCAAGCGATACCGTTACGATCACAGGTGCGGGAAGCGCATCGTTTTCCATTGATTATGAGAGAGTCGGCGTTTACGAGTACACGCTGACGCAGGATTCCTCCGCATTGAGCGGAGAGAACAGCACCTGCGGTGACCGTGGGAATTATGATTCTGCCGTGTATTACGTGACCGTTACTGTCCAGAACCTGACGGACGGTACGATCGGTGTCGTAGTGGCAGCCCACAAGGACAGCACGACAGGGGATAAGTGCGACACGGAGTTCGTAAACACCTATGATCCGGTAAGCTATCCGGGTCTTAATGTGGTAAAGACGGCAAAGGTGGCGGATGACTATAAAGCCGCAGCCGGAGATACCATTTCTTATGAGATTGTTGTAACAAACAACGGTAATGTAACAGTAAGCAATATCACCGTAAAAGATGATCTGACCGGTGAATCATGGACGATTGATTCTCTTGCTGTAAACGAATCAAAGACCTTTACGACTTCCTATGTCGTGACGGAAGCAGATGTAGTGGCGGGCTCTGTAAAGAACGTTGCAACCGCGTCCGGAACGGATCCGGATGGTACTCCGACGGAGGGCAAAGACGAAGAAGAAGTTCCGACCGAGGATAAGAACAGTCATCTGACTGTCACCAAAACAGCAACAAGCATACCGGCGGACGGCAATGCTTATCAGTCTGGCGAGACGATTACCTATTCGATTACAGTAACGAACGACGGCAATCTGACGGTCAGCAATATCACCGTAAAGGATGACCTGACCGGTGAGTCATGGACGATCGAATCCCTTGCAGTGAATGAGTCAAAGACATTTACGACTTCCTATGTCGTGACAGAGGCGGATGTCCTGGCAGGCTCCGTAAAGAATGTGGCGACTGCGTCTGGAACGGATCCGGATGGCACCCCGACGGAGGGTGAAGGCAGCGATGAGGTTCCGACGGAAGACCCGAACGGACACATGACCGTAACGAAGACGACGACCAGTACGCCGGAAGACGGCGAAGCATATCAGCCGGGTGAAACGATCACCTACGAGATCACCGTGACAAACGACGGTAATCTGACGATTACGGATATCACCGTAACGGATGAATTGACGGAGGATGAATGGGCGATTGAGAGCCTGGCGCCAGGAGAGAGCCAGACCTTTGAAGCAGAGTACACCGTGACCGAGTCCGACGCTGAAGCTGGAAGCATCACAAATACCGCGACTGCGACCGGCACAAGCCCGGATCCGAACCAGGGTGAGAATGGTCTTCTGACAGCAGATCCCGGCATCGTAAGCGATCCGACGGCGCCGACACCGGAGACAGAGACTGAATCCGAGACAGAGAGCGAATCAGAGACTGAGGCGGAGACTGAATCCGAAACTGAAGCAGGCACAGACAGCCCACAGACCGGAGATAATTCACCGATCGAGCTTTATACGGCAATCATGCTGCTGGCAGTAGCTGCAATCGCTGGAATGCTTATCTACAGTAGAAGAAGAAAAGCACAGTAAAAACAGGTTATAAATAAAGACTGCGAGAAACAGAGCAGGTAAGAGGCATAATGCATTCCTATAAATGAAGTTAAACCGTTCCGGTGCAGTTTCCCACAGGAGACTGCACCGGAATTGGTATAAGACAGGAATGAACATGCCATCCGGACGAAAAAACAGGAAGCCTTTGAAATACAGAAGGAATAACTATGGCAACAGTAATAGCGTTTTTTATCGGGATGTTTTTCGGATCCATGGCAACGATTGTTGTAGCACTTTGCATGTCACGCAAGGATGAGGATGAGAGGAACGTTGGAAGAAATGAAAGCGAATGAGTATCAGTAATTGCCAGCAGGAAGGGACATGAGACAGCAGAGGATATAGAACGGCAGCAGGAGGGGATAATTGATGTCAGTAGAGAAACGACTGTGGACAAAGGAGGAACTCCTGACACTGAAAGAGTGGTATCCGAAGGAAGGAATCCGTGTGATCGAGCGCCTTCCGGGAAGGAACCGGAGCATGATCACGCAGCAGGCGCGGCGGCAGGGCCTGTCCGCCCCCTGCGACGATTGGAGCCGGAGAGAGATAGCCATACTGAAAAAATGGTATCCGATAGAAGGAAGCAACGTCACCGCCCGCCTGAACGGAAAAAGCAAAAACGCAGTCCG
>JAJBVF010000264.1 GCA_020859965.1 Clostridiales bacterium | reverse complement strand
CAATATACTGACTCCAGCCACTTACTTCACGTTGCAGATCACACAGTTCACTCTCCGTCAGAAAAACATTGTGATATTTTCCATAGGCTGCGGCACCATCCTTACTCCCTCTTTTTTCTGAATGGTTATTACTCGTCTCTTTCTTATTACCGGACACTTTTCTGTCTGTCACAAGAACAATATTCTGTCCCTCTACCGGACAATTTTCTGTCTCTCTGGCAGACACTTTTCTGTCTGTCTGAAACTGCTGAGCGGAAGGTACTTTCACATAAATGCGATTCGGATGACCGGCTCCCTGCCGTCTGCGTACAATCAATCCACCGTTTTCCAGCGCAGTCAGACTGTTTTTGATGGTCATCTCGCCTTTGTGAAGTGCCGCCGCCATGTCAGCAATCGTAAAGTAGATGAACGCATGACCCTGTGCATCTGTCCATCCATCATTCTTCATAGAAAGCCTCGCCCGATCCAGGAGCAATACATAGAGCAGCTTCGTTGTTTCGGACAAGCCACTGTCCAGCAGAAATTTGGGAAATACCATATATGGCGGCAGATTTGTGCCGGTTGTCAGATATTCGGTCATGGTTCACCTCCTCATTGTTTCGGTATCACTCTCCGAGAAAATCCCAGTCTATATCCGTTTCCGGGGCTTCACTATGTGGGAAAGTAATCTCCTTTGTCTGTGACTCTTCTTTCTGCCTGGTTCCTGCCATACACCCGGCAAGAAACAGCGGCAGTGTTTTCTCCATTGACGTCTGTACGGCCTCTACGATCCGTGAGACAAATTGATCTTCTTTTTCCCGTGTTTCCAGATAGGGATCGTCCTGACGGCGATAATATCGTTCAAAATAATCCACGAGTGACAGCGCGATTACCTGGCTGTATGACTTAAACACTTGTCTGTCCATCGTCTGCAAATATTCCCATGCTCTGCGCTGCGTGTCTTTATCCAGATTAAAGCGGAGATTTGTACTCCAGATATTCCGGCTCATGACTGCTCCTTCCTGCGCAGGCTGGTGTAAGCCAGATATTCATATCCTTTGGCAGTTGCGCAAATATCGTCCACAATCGTTACCCGATTTTTTTCGTAATTACCAAAATTTTTCACCAGACAGCCACCGCCTCCAACCACATACAACCGCATTAAATCGGGATTGTACTCATAACGGCGGAGTGTAGCAAAAATATCCTTCACATAAGACCTGGCAACCGCAATGATACATTCCAGATACGGCTTGCCGATATCGGCATTTCCGAAGCGAAGTACCTGTTCCACAGTCGCGTCTTCAATCTTTACTCCGAAGCTGTCCAAAATGGCATTTCTGGCAGCAATCATGCACTGATTGACTCCAAACTTTTCAGTCCAGCAGCGGTTCTCGACTGCTTTTTTGTTGTTGACATAAAGAATATTCATCGTACCATTTCCAATGTCTGCCAGAAGATTTGTTCCTTTAAAATCGCCCAGACGATTGACAATGGCAGGGTACCCTTGTGGATACAGACTGCATCCGGTAAAATGAATAGAATACTCCTTCCCATTGAAGCGATACTGCACATCCGGAGTGCAAAGCAGGTAGCTCCTGAAGTTCTCTCTTTGCTTCCGTATCCAGGTCAGCGGCAATCCGGCGGCAAGATGAACATTCCCGCTTCTGATGCCGCAAAGATTCATCTCTCTCGCAACAGCCATCAGAGTCAGCAGAAAATAATCTTCATCCACTGCCTTATCTGCAATAAATTCCTTGTGTCCTTCCCCGATACGATAATAGCACCCGCCATATTCCAGAATATTTCCTGAGAAGATCGGTTCTGTGTCATAGGCGGTAATTCCTGTTGGCGTGACAGTATTTGCCGTTTTAATGTTGCCATAACCATGATCTACGCCAATGATTTTTGTATTGTTCAGTTCTCTCATGTCCTTTCATCCCCCTTGATCCTGTGCTTATTTGTTGCCGTTCAGACAACATTTGCAGTTGCAAAACAAAACGCCTCCCTTCTATCCTTTTGCCACCAGATTCATACCGGATTTTAAAGTCTGGTACTGGTTGCTTGCAGAAATAGTCTATCGTAAGGCGTGGAAAAGGTCATTGAGTGGAAATTGAGCGGAATTTGACTGGATTTCACATTTAAATATCGCAAAAAAAGATGACCCCTGTCAGAGTCATCTTTTCTGGTACTCAGTTAATTGATGATTGCCATAATTAATGTTTAGATAAGAATTCCTGCGCAATATGAATGCTGGCTTGCGGATAAAGGTTCATAATCTCCTGATATTTTGCTTCTATCAGTTCCGGGGAATCTGCCCATATGATTTCAAATATGGCAATGGCCTTTTTAAAATGTTCTCCGGCCTCTGATATCTTTCCCTGCAGCAGAAGAATGCTGCCTATCGTCTCCTGCACCACCGCGTAATCACCGCACATGTCTGAATTATTTTCTTTGATCGTTCGTGCCAGTTTGCGTAAAGCATATAAACCACGATCAGGTTCTCCGGTATCGCATAGAAGGACAGCGTAATTTGCAATCTGAGCAATACAGTCATTCATGGCTGCCGGTTGATATTTCTCCATAATCTGAATTCCTGTCTCCATGTGATGTCGGCCCAGATCATATCTCTGCATTTTTCGGTACCTGGCACCCAGATTCGAATGGATATTGGATACCAACAGCGCGTTCTCCGTACTGATTATTGGCAGAAGAGCAAGTGCATCCTCATCCAGTTTGACCGCCTTCTCCTGATCTTTTTCACGGGAAGCACGATAATCGAGAAGCAATGCTCTGTCCTCAATTGTCCCTACATCTGGCTGTCCTAAAAGTGATTGCATTTCCTGTAAAACCAGATTCATTCCTTCTTCGTAATGATAGTTGACCATATAAGCGAACGCATCTTCCAGGAAACGCAGATAGCTCTGCAAATCATCCTTTTCCGCGAGTAAAATAATATTTTCAACAGTCTGAAACATTACTTTATAGTATGTAATATCCAAACCGCGATGTAGACAGA
>JAJBVF010000190.1 GCA_020859965.1 Clostridiales bacterium | reverse complement strand
AAACTGTGCAGAATACAATACTATATTATAGAAAAATTCTGTTTTCTGGACATGATTCAGAAAGGGGGCCGGAAACGTATGGAAATTACAATGCAGGCTGTGATCTGGCTTGTGGTGCTGGTGCTTTTACTGGCGATGGAAGCCATTACGCTGGGACTGACGACGATCTGGTTTGCCGGAGGTGCGCTTGCGGCGTTTATTCTGGCAATCCTTCAGGCGGATCTGATGATCCAGATCGCCGCTTTCTGTGTGGTTTCTGTGGTACTGCTCATTTTTACGAGGCCTGTGGCTGCAAGATGGCTGAACCGCGACCGGATACGTACAAATGCGGAAAGCCTGATCGGTGAGAGGGCAGTAGTTACCGAGGCGATTGATAACCTGGCAGGCACCGGGCAGGTGCAGGTGCACGGACAGTACTGGACGGCGCGCATGGCTGATCACGCACAGAGAGTTGAAAAAGAGAAAAATGTTGTCATCGAAAAAATCAGCGGTGTGAAGCTGATCGTGAAGGAGGTATGAGTTATGGTTGGAGGTTCTGTTTTGATAGTGATTCTGATCATTCTGGCATTGTGGGTGGCGGCTTCGTGTATTCGTATCGTACCGCAGGCACAGGCATTTGTCATTGAACGGCTTGGCGGATACCAGGCGACCTGGGATGTCGGGATGCATTTTAAGATCCCGTTTATCGACCGCGTGGCGAAGCGCGTGAATCTGAAGGAGCAGGTAGTGGATTTTGACCCGCAGCCGGTGATCACGAAAGATAATGTTACCATGCAGATTGATACGGTCGTATTTTTCCAGATTACGGATCCCAAGCTGTTCACCTATGGTGTGGAGAATCCGATCATGGCGATCGAGAATCTGACCGCAACGACCCTGCGAAACATCATTGGTGATATGGAGCTGGATCAGACGCTGACCTCCCGCGAGGTGATCAATACTTCCATGCGTGCGACGCTGGACGTGGCGACCGATCCCTGGGGCATCAAGGTGAATCGTGTGGAGCTGAAGAATATCCTGCCGCCATCGCAGATCATCGACGCGATGGAGAAGCAGATGAAGGCGGAGCGTGAGCGCCGTGAGGCGATTCTGAGGGCAGAGGGCGAGAAGAAGTCCTCGATTCTGGTGGCTGAGGGAAATAAGCAGTCGGCCATCCTTGACGCGGAAGCGGAAAAGCAGGCAGAGATCCTGCACGCTGAAGCCCAGAAAGAGAAGATGATCCGTGAGGCGGAAGGTGAGGCGGAAGCGATCCTGAAGGTACAGCAGGCAAAGGCCGAAGGAATCCGTCTGATCCGTGAGGCGCAGGCAGATCAGGCTGTGCTGACACTGAAGAGCTTTGAGACGCTGGAAAAAGTGGCGGATGGTCAGTCTACGAAGATCATCATTCCATCTGAACTGCAGAATGTCGCGGGGCTTGTCACTGCTGCGGCAGAAATGGTGAAGGACTGATTGCAGTAGAATACTGAAGGACCTGTCACAGTGCAGCCAGATGAGGAGCCGGTAAAAACCATTTGAAAACGACTTACGTCGTTTCCTATAATTTACGGTGAATTCTGAGAGGAAGAACCGCTATGAGGAGTTATGTATTATGGATTTAAAAGGAAGAAACTTTCTGACATTAAAAGATTTCACACCGGAGGAAATCCGGTATCTTCTGGATCTCGCATCAGATCTGAAGGCAAAGAAGAAAGCGGGTGTTCTGGAGCATCCGCTGGCGGGGAAGAATATTGCTCTGATTTTTGAGAAGACCAGTACGCGCACACGCTGTTCCTTCGAAGTAGCATCGCATGACCTGGGCGCTCATGTGACCTATCTGGATCCATCCGGTTCACAGATCGGCAAAAAGGAGAGCATCCGTGATACCGCCCGTGTGCTCGGCAGGATGTATGATGGGATTGAGTATCGCGGCTATGGGCAGAGTATCGTCGAAGAACTGGCGAAATACGCGGGCGTACCGGTATGGAACGGCCTGACGAATGAATATCATCCGACACAGATGCTGGCTGATCTGCTTACGATTCGCGAACATCTGGGTGAGCTGAAAGGGAAAAAACTCGCTTATTTTGGCGATGCGCGCTACAATATGGGCAATTCTCTGATGATCGCCTGCACAAAGATGGGGATGCACTTTACCGCCTGCACGGCAAAAGAATATTTTCCAGATACAGAGCTTGTAGAGCAGTGTAATTCTTACGCGAAAGAGAGCGGCGGCTCCATCACACTGACAAGTTCGGTAGAGGATGGTGCGCGGGATGCTGATGTAATCTACACGGATGTATGGGTATCTATGGGAGAGCCGGATGAAGTATGGGCAGAACGGATCGATGCTCTGCTTCCATATCAGGTAAATGGGAATGTTATGTCACTTGCGAAGCCGGACGCCATTTTTATGCATTGTCTGCCTGCGTTTCATGATCTGGAGACAAAGATCGGGCGGGAGGTTCACGAAAAATTCGGACTGACCGCTATGGAAGTGACAGATGAAGTATTCGAATCGAAGCAGTCGGTAGTATTTGATGAGGCGGAGAACCGCATGCATACGATTAAGGCTGTCATCGCGGCGACGATGGGCGGCGACAGGTAAATAGAATGAAAGCAAAAATACTGTCTGTGTTGAGTAATACAGAAGAATATGTGTCGGGACAGGCGCTCTGTACAGAGCTTCAGGTGTCCCGCACAGCCATATGGAAAGTGATGAACCAGCTGAAGGAAGATGGCTATGAGATCGAGTCCGTGCCGAGCAAGGGCTATCGGATCACAAAAAGGCCGGATCGGATCACAGCGGAAGAGATTACAAGCAGACTGCATACAGCATGGGCGGCGCATACAGTTCATTTTTACGAAACCATTGGCTCCACGAACAATGAGGCGAAACGACTTGCGGAAGAAGGAGCACCTGACGGGACGCTGGTGACGGCGGAGGAACAGGTGCAGGGAAAAGGCCGCCGCGGCCGTACCTGGGTGACGCCCGCTGGGACAGCGATCGCGATGAGCCTTGTGCTTCGTCCTGGTT
>JAJBVF010000030.1 GCA_020859965.1 Clostridiales bacterium | reverse complement strand
AAGGGAGCTGCAACCCGGAATGGAGAAATCCATCGGGGCTGCGGTCTGATTTTCTGTGCCCTTTTTGCAGCTGCCTGTGAGCGTTCCTCCATTCCAAGAAAGCGAATGGAGGAAATTTTTATGCTCAACTATCAGAAGTATCACTACAACCAGTACCGTGTCCTGCTCGAAGACGGGACAGAACTTACCGTATCCAGGGAGGAGTGTTTTGCTTCCGGCGAAGCGCCCACAGAAGATAATCCTTACCGGCAGCGCTGGTATTACAGCCCAGACCACGTTCTGGCAATCCGGCTGCCGCGCAACAAGGATGGCGAGAATGCGTATCTCGTAAACGCAGCCGATTTAAGAGGCATTGAACGTGAAGAAACACGAAAGCGCTCCTGTGTGGGTGAGTTTGACAGGGATATGTGTCCGGTCACCTGTGCTGCCTGCAGATTTCAAGATGATTGCATTTCGGAATGTAGGGACTGTGACGGACACGGCTGTAAAAGAAAATGCGAAGACTGTTCCTTCCGGACCAGCAGGTTTCATTCCATGGACAAGCCAGTCAGTGAGGATGACAGCGGCGATCCCATTACGGAGGAATTCGACAGTGGTGCAGATATTGAAGGGGACTATTGCCAGCAAGAAACGGATATGGAGCGCATTGAAGCTTTGCGCGGACTGGTATCCACTCTTTCAGAAGATGACCAGAAGCTTTGTCTGTATATCCGGAAGGGGCTGTCGAATGTCCGGATGGCTGAACTGCTCGGCATTACAGAAGGTGCCGTTCGCAAGCGCAGGAAAAAGCTTGCGCGATTGTTCGAGGAGACCGGTCTGAAAAAATTTTTATAAAAAATTTCCAGAAACCGGTACGAATCCAGAAAGTGGTTGTCCTTTAGGGAATGAGGGGAGCTGGTGCTCCGGTTCCCCATCATTATGAAGGAGGTAGTTTCCATGAAGACTACAGTGACACATGGCAGTTCGTTGGTAACGGTAAGGCAGCATCAGGAAACCGGCTGGCGGCTCGGCGCGGACTGTGATGTTGACTACCGCGAGTTCAAGATTGTCGCGGATGATTTAAGGGCGCTGGCCGGACGTACCGGGTACCCAAGAGTACGCGAGGCAAACAGGCTGTGTCGTGAGCTTTTGCCGGTTGCCGCCCACAGGCTTGATGTCCTTGGGATGCACATCGGCTTCTGGCAGAAAACAGTGCGCGAAAGATATGGCGACGCTACTCTTGAGCGGCTGAAAGACATCATGACTGAGCGCCATCCGAATGGATGCCCTACAGTTGGCGATGCGAAAGCGGCGGCAAAGGCGCTGCGCAAATGCAGTGACAACTACACCGAGGAGATGATTCTCGGAGAGGTTTTTCAAAACCGGGATTTTGCAGCAAGCCTGGGAAGTGTGATGACGCGGAGCGCTTTCGTCATCGACATGGCGATTGAGTGGCTGGCGATTCTTATCCGCAGCATCTGTGAGTGCAATGACGAGGAGGAAGCGTATGAAGCTTTATGAAGTAAACCAGGCAATTGAAAGTGTAATCGACCAGATGGTTGACATCGAAACGGGAGAAATCCTCCCGGTATCGGACGAACTTATGGAACAGCTCAATTCGCTGGAAATGGAGCGCGACCGCATCCTCGGATACCTGGCGAAGCTGGTCTTGAACACCAGAGCCGAAGCCGCCGCTCTGAAAGAAGAAGAAACGCGGCTGAAGAACCGCAGGGACAGGCTGGAAAAGAAGGAAAACCGGCTGATGGAAATTCTCGACCGCGAGTGCGGCGGCGAAAAGACAAACCTCGGCGTTGCGACCTTAAGCTACCGCAAGGAGTGGTGCGACATGCTGCTGTTCTGCAATTACCGCACGTTCGTAGTCCAGAGTGACAACGCGATGGAAAAGGCGAAGGCGACTGGCGGCAAGCGTGTGATTTACACCGCCCACCATCCCTGCTGGGACGCGAAGAACCGCCACGGTCTCCCGGAGATGATGGATCTGGATTACAAGAGCATCGCTCATCTTTTTACGGATGCTGCTACTGCGAAGAAGCCGGAATCAGCTGATGCTCCGGCACCGGCAAAGTCTGAGGCTCCGGAGCAGGCAAAGCCCATTGAGCTACTCCGCCAGATGATGGCGGACGCAAACGTCACCGACGCGGAGATTCAGAAAGTGGTCTCATCGAAAGGCCACTACACTGCGGATGTTCCCATCAGTGATTACACAGAAAAATTCCTGAACGGCTGGCTCATCAAATACTGGCCGCAGGTTTTGAAACTCATTGAAGCAGACCGTACAGGTCTCAACTAACACGAGGAGGTTACTTATGTCTGACAATTACAAAAACAATCAGGATATGTGCATGGATTGGGATGACGCCATCGAAAACGATGGGCAGGAGTTCATCATCCTTCCGGAAGGCGATTACAACTTTACAGTCACGGATTTTGAGCGCGGACGCTTTCCCGGAGGGCCGAAGGTACCGGTCTGCAACAAAGCGGCGCTGACGCTTCAGGTAAAGACAGATGACGGGATCGCGATCATCCGTACCGACCTGCTTCTGTACCGCTCACTGGAATGGCGCATTTCTGCGTTCTTCCGCTGCATCGGCCAGAAAAAACACGGCGAGCGCCTCGTCATGGACTGGAACAAGGTGATTGGCTCCAAAGGCCGGGCGCACTTTAAGCCGCGCACCTATCAGGATAAGGATGGCAACGACAAACAGGCAAACGATGTGAGCCGCTTCTACGACTATGACGAGAAGAACTTCCCTGCAGAAGACGAATGGATGGAGCTTCCGGATGATGCAGAAGAACTGCCGTTTGAGTAAGGAGGTGCCGGATGTTTCAGCTGAGAGCTTATCAGATTGAAGCGAAACAGGCGGTCATATCCGAGTGGGAACGGGGGCACCAGAAAACACTTCTGGTGCTGCCCACCGGGTGCGGCAAGACCGTTGTGTTCGCGTCAGTCACAGAAAATCAGGTAGCCAAAGGCCATCGTGTGCTGATTATGGCACATCGAGGTGAGCTGCTCACACA
>JAJBVF010000532.1 GCA_020859965.1 Clostridiales bacterium | reverse complement strand
CGCTTCTTCTTTCCGTGCTTCTTTCAGCTTGTTTTTTTCCTAGTATTATGAAGTCGACTCTTCCGTGATTTGCGAAATCGGAATCGTCGGCAGCAAAATCGCGTTCAGTTCACTCAGATCCCAGCTTTCTTTATCATTATCAGCACAGCTCCGATCAACGGCGCGGTCGATGACATCCGACGCCATTTTCATGATCGAGTCGCGCATGCTCTCACCATCCAGCACACGGCGGCGCTCCGCATACATGATCTCACGCTGCTCGTTGTTCACCTGGTCGTATTCCAGAAGATTCTTACGGATACCGAAGTTGTTGCTCTCGATCTTCATCTGAGCCTTCTCGATCGCGTTGGAAAGCATCTTGTGCTCGATCTGTTCGCCTTCCGCCACGCCCAGAGATTTGAACACATTCATCATCTTTTCAGAACCGAACAGACGCATCAGATCGTCTTCCAGAGAAATATAGAATCTGGACTCACCCGGATCACCCTGACGTCCGGAACGTCCGCGCAGCTGATTGTCAATACGGCGGGACTCATGACGCTCCGTACCGATGATCTTTAAGCCCCCGGCCGCTCTGGCCTCATCGTCCAGCTTGATATCCGTACCACGGCCTGCCATGTTCGTCGCGATTGTTACCGTACCGTGTACACCGGCCTCGGCGACGATCTGTGCCTCCATCTCGTGGAACTTCGCGTTCAGTACCTGATGCTTGATGCCGGCGCGTTTGAGCATATTGCTTAGCAGCTCTGACACCTCGATCGTGATCGTGCCGACCAGAACCGGCTGTCCTTTTGCGTTCGCTTCCTTTACCGCCTCTACTACTGCACGGTACTTTTCTTTCTGCGTCATATATACGGCGTCTTCATGATCGATACGCTGTACCGGCTTATTGGTCGGAATCTCGATAACGTCCATGCCGTAGATGTCACGGAACTCTTCTTCCTCCGTCAGAGCCGTACCGGTCATGCCGGCCTTCTTTTCGTATTTATTAAAGAAGTTCTGGAAGGTGATCGTCGCAAGCGTCTTGCTCTCCCGCTTTACCTTCACATGCTCCTTCGCCTCGATCGCCTGATGCAGACCGTCCGAATAACGGCGTCCCGGCATGATACGGCCGGTAAATTCATCGACGATCAGGACCTCATCGTCCTTCACCACATAATCCTGGTCGCGGAACATCAGATAATTCGCACGCAGCGCCAGATCAACGTTGTGCTGGATCTCCAGATTCTCCGCATCCGAGAAGTTGTCAATGTGGAAAAATTTCTCGACCTTTTCCACGCCCTGCTGCGTCAGCGTCACCAGCTTGTCCTTTTCATTTAAGATAAAATCACAGGTCTCCGTGATCTCCTCGCCCATGATCGCGGTCATCTTCGTGACCTCGCCGCTCGCTTCGCCCTTTTCCAGCTGCCGCGCCAGAATGTCGCAAACCTCATAGAGCTTCGTAGACTTGCCGCTCTGTCCGGAAATGATCAGAGGCGTACGCGCTTCATCAATCAGAACCGAGTCGACCTCATCGATAATCGCATAGACCAGACCGCGCTGCACCAGCTGCTCTTTGTAGATCACCATGTTGTCACGCAGATAGTCAAATCCGTCTTCATTATTCGTAATATAGGTAATATCACACGCGTACTGTTCACGCCGCTCATCGTTGTTCATGGAATTGAGCACGCATCCGACGGTCAGTCCAAGAAAACGGTGAACTGCACCCATCCACTCCGCATCACGGCTTGCCAGATAGTCATTGACCGTGATAATGTGGACGCCCTTCCCGGTCAGCGCGTTCAGATAAGCCGGGCAGGTCGACACGAGCGTCTTACCTTCACCGGTACGCATCTCCGCGATACGTCCCTGATGGAGAATGATACCACCGATCAGCTGCACCCGGTAATGCTCCATACCCAGCACACGTCTTGCAGCCTCGCGCACCGTCGCAAAAGCTTCCGGAAGCAGGTCATCCAGCGTCTCACCATTCTGATAACGATCCTTGTATTCCTGCGTCTTCGCCTTCAGCTGTTCATCTGAAAGCGCCATCATATCAGGCCGCAGTGCCTCGATCTTGTCCACCAGCGGCTCGATGCGCTTCAGCTCGTGCTCGCTGTGCGTGCCAAAGATCTTTTTAATAAAATCAAATGCCATTGCCTGTCTCCAATCCTAAAAAACAATTTTTCCGATACATTGTATCACTTTCCTTTTAAAAGGGCAAGATTTTTCCAAAGTTCCGGATAATTAAGGTTTCCATAGCTCGATGATCTGATCTTGACCCCTGTTTTTATCTGCATTTTTCTCTTGAATGTACAAGTTATATCGTCTATAATAAATGTCGAAATTTGTCGATATTGGTAACAGTTTAAAAGGTTCATCAGCTAAAATACAAAACAGAATAAGCATTACATCATGGGCGAATGTCACACAAACAGGCATTCCGCCAGCATGAATTTACAAATACTGAATTTGCAAAGGAACCACAAAGGAAAATTTCATGGAAACCACAGAAGAAATCACACAGATCCCGTCACAGACCAATTCCGAGGAAGATGCACAGCCAATGTCATCTGATCTGACCCCAACCGTTCCGCCGAAGGCATCCGAAAATTCAGAAAGTATTCCGCCGAAGTCATCGGAGACTATACCGGACAGACTTATACAGGAAGATCGTGCGGATGAGCCAGTCTCTGATGCTTCCGCAGATGAATCTGTCTATAAAGTCCCCACAGATAAGCCTGTCCGTGAAAACAGCGCAGATGAGTCTGTCCATAAAACTCCCGCGGATGAATCTGCCAGCGAGCAAAGCATAGATGCCGGATCTGTCCATAATGCTTCCGCAAATAAGCCTGCTCCCAAGAGCGACACAGGCGAATCGGACCACGAGGACCGTCCGGACTATCTTGCAGAAGCAGAGCGTTTCCAGAACGAGGAAAATGAAGGAAGCCGGGAATTTCTGGAGATGAAGCGGATCCGGCACGAAAAATGGAAGAAGGAGGAATCCCGGCGAAGAAGAAAGCATATTCTGATCGCTGTTG
>JAJBVF010000001.1 GCA_020859965.1 Clostridiales bacterium | reverse complement strand
TCCATATCGAGAGGCAAGCCGTTTTGCAAGCAATACACCAAGCGTGAATCCATAATAAAATCCATGCCGCCATGGCCTCCCACCTCTTTGGCCATATCACCATACTTAGCTAAGATAGGGCTATAGTATTTCTCTTCCAGGGCCTTATGGTCTGTTTCGGGCATGAAATCGGGGCCAGAAAAGTCCTCATGGTCAGGCGTGACGCCACTGGCCAGCATCTGGCTTGCATCCAACGCATAACCCTCAACAGGATATTTGTTGGCAAAACCCCGGGTGCCAGTAATTTGGTAAAGGCGGTTATATGGCTGAGGATTCATGACATTATGCTGTATTTCAATCACTTTGCCACGGTCTGTACGTATCAATGTAGTAGTGTGGTCACCTTGTAGAAAGTAATCGCAAGGCTCACCAGTGGCTTTTTCCACATACTCAGGACCATGCACAGCCTTGGTATCCATAGCCACCAAGGTGCGCATACGGTCGCCGCGATGGATATTGAGCACCTGCGCAATTGGGCCAAGGCCATGGGTAGCATAGAGGTCGCCACGGTGCTCTTTATTATATGCCATGCGCCAGCCCAATTGATCTTCTTCGCCATCTTTCCAGTAATGAGGCCAGAATGGATCCAGAGTGTGAATATAGGCGCCTTGTACGCGTAGTACCTCGCCAAACACTCCTTGTTGAGCCATATTGAGTGAGTTCATCTCAAACCAGTCGTAACAGCAATTCTCTAGAATCATACAGTGTAACCGTTTGGACTCGCTCAGATTGATTAGACTCCAGATTTCCGTAAGATTCATTGCCGAGGGCACCTCGATGGCTACGTGCTTGCCATTTTCGAGAGCGCATTTAGCCACCGGGAAATGATGAAGCCAATCCGTGGCTATATATACCAGGTCTATGTCATCGCGTTGGCATAGCTGTTCGTATCCTTTTTCTCCGCTGTACACCGCCGCCTCTGGCATATTGGCCTCGGTCAGATATTTCTGGCAGCGCAGAGCTCTGCTCTCCTCAGCATCGCACAGAGCTATTATTTCTGTTCCAGGAATATGGGTCCAACGCTCTACAGCGCCAGGCCCACGCATACCTAAACCTACGAATCCTACCCTTACCACAGGCATTTTATCAACGGTGAGTCCTAAGGCAGATTCTTGGCCCGCTGGTTTTTCGGGCACCTCGGTGACGATTACGCCTAGGTCATTTCTTTGCCAAGGCCAATTGAATTGAGATTGCGAATACCCATCAAATATCAATGAGAGGATAAAAGCAAGCAGAATAATTGATTTCTTCATGGAAGCAAGTATTTATTGAGTGATGCAAACTTTACGAGCGCCTTCGGGAGAAACTTCTATGTAAAAGCCTGAGTGTAAAGGCTTAGATGTGAGTGGACGGCCATTGAGGTCATACCAGCGAGAAGATGATGAGGTGACTTTAGAGGAGGAATCCACACTGATTACCGGGAGGACACTGTAATTACTATAGAAAGGAGTGTATCCAACAAGGGAGGCAGTGTAGCCATTGCCGCTAACATCTGGGACACCCAGCCCGCTTATGGTTTCAAATTCATAATACATCCAATCATTGTAGAGGTCGATATAGGATTGCGCATCCGTGATTGTAATATTGGAATCTGAGATTAAGACATCATCGATATCGCCAGTGAAATAATTAGCGTATCCGTAGGCAGTTATGGGGTAATTATAGGGCCATTGAGCGCCTACCAAGGGGTCGAAATAGGTCCTTACGGAGGCACCAGACGGTACGGCCTCAGTCTGGGCTAATACTGCTCCGTTGACCATTAGGGAGGCCACACCAGCTGGGCAATCATATAGCAAATCAATGTAGCTCCATTTATCAAGAGGCAAAATTGGCTCAGCCGAGGTAGCGATGGCTTGGAGGGTGGTGGACTTGGTATCCTCAAGATAGGTAATGGCAGCGACTACCTGATATTCGTTCTCTTTATTGGAGAGATAGATCTCCCATCCCGACAACAACTTATAGGCAGTGGCATAATAGAGGGCTGAGATAAGACGCGGGGTAGTGCCAATTTCGAGTTGTGTAGGGCGTACCTTTAATGAGACAGAAAATACATCCCTTGCATTGAGTTCATATAAAAAAGGCGTAACCGGAATGCTCATGTGCTGAGTGCCATCCAATGGCAGGTAACCCGGGGATTCTTGCCGCCCCTCGCTCTCGAAGAGATATTCTATCGGGAAGGTCATAAATGAGAGTTCGTAGTTGCCGCTTACGCTATGGTCACGGCCATCCTCAACAAAGAGGCCTATGCGTCCATCCTTTAGTACGCATAGGTCGGAATACGCCGCAAGGTCAGGCAGCAAGCATTGCATCCAAGGCCAGGTATAGCCATTATCCATTGACACGGCCACAGTCAGATCCCGACGGGTGGTGGAATTGGCAGGATAGGAATGGAGAAGCACAGTCTGTCCATCATATACAGTTGAGATAATTGCCCCATTGCAGTCAGCCGAAACCAGACCTCCAGCGGTGATGGGTTCGCTCCAAGTGACACCGCCGTCATACGAGCGCGAGAATTTGCGGCATCCCGGAAAGCGGATGCTCATCAGCAAAGAACCATCCTCTAATTCAACCAATTTCGATTCATTGCCTTGATCAACATTAGGCGCAGAGTCTGGGTTGGCCACTCTCCAAGTGTCACCCAAGTCATCAGTATACAGTACATACTCTTTGACATTGGTAGTGCTTGCACCTCCAGCCTTGGTGTTGACATTGCACACAGTGTAGATGCGGCCAAGCACGTCGCCATATTTGGAAACAAGCATACTGCCAGAGGCGCAAAATGCTCCCTCCCAATTGTCCTGATATACTTGGCTTTGAAAAGCAGTGGGCACAGTCCAAGTCTCTCCCTCGTCATAACTGCGGTTGTAGTAAAGGCCACAAGGGTCAGAGTTGGTAGCTTGCCAGAATCCTTTGTCACCAATAAATACGGTAGGTAATGTATTTGATTCTGGATCATACGCCAAAGCTGGGTCTCCATAAGTTTCGG
>JAJBVF010000478.1 GCA_020859965.1 Clostridiales bacterium | reverse complement strand
TCTCGTTCTCTGTCGACCAGATCCTCAACTGCACGCATGCCATCAGCAACATTTGCTCCTTATTTTTGATTTTCGCCATACACTCTTCATATTTTCGGAAACGGTCTGGCGGCAATGTGGCTTTCATGTACTCGCGTTCATCAGATTCTGAAAAACACATTTTATTTTTATCTGGTTTATTTTTTTTTAGAAATTTGCTATAAGAATATTTTTGAAATTCACTAAATCTGTCATAAGGATATAAACCAAAACGCCACAAAGTTAATGCTATCCAATATCTAAAATAATTCTTGCCAATCAAATATTGCACATTCTCATATCTATCTTCTTCGCTTCTTGCAAGGGCACCGCAAGCAGTTCTTTGTAATACATGAGACCATTTATGTACACATTTATATCTGAGTGGATTTTGCAGATCATAATCACAATTCCTGCCATAGATCATGCAAAGAATTGCCGTGTTCAAAGTGTATATGCACACATCATTCATAAGAATTTTCTCGCACTCAAATAAAGTACTCTGTGTAAGCTTATATAAAATTTCATTACATTTCTCAATTTTTGTGAAATAATCGTATTTACCATAATTCAAAACCTTGAGTTCATAATCATTTTTAAATTCTTTTTTCAAGCAATGAATTACTTCGTCTGTCAGATTCATTGCGTTCCTCCTTCCCAACCTGGAAGCGGCTCCAGCCCTTCCGGTTCTCTGTGCTTCATTTTCTCCTGTCGCTCTCTTTCAGCTACTGCCGGATTCCTGTAACGGTCCAGCTCATCTGTTACAGCAAACAACATGTCTTTACACATCTGCGTTGGATACTTTTCTCCGATCTCTCTCATCTCGTTTGCTACAGCATCCCAGTCAACCGGATCTTCCCGGCAGTGCCGCTGGAAGAGCTTCCACGATTCTGACACTGCTTTCCAGTTCAGCAAGTACCAATAGTCATCATTCTTTTGCATCACAGCTCCTCTATCCGGATATAAATCCCAGGAATGTCGCTCCAGAACTTTTCCACGATCTCAGACGCCACCAGCGCATCATCTTTCCAAAAGCCACACCTTGTCATGCAGTCTTTGAGCATCTTCTGCAGATTGTCTGTATCGGGCTTTGTGGTCCGGTAATCGCCGTTACGGTGCCGGCCCCTGGGGTAACACCATTTAACGATCAGCCGGCAGCCGCTCACGATGGGGACATCCGGTTTGAAGTTTGCCAGGTGATCCGTCAGCTTCTGCCGCGCTGCCTTTACCTCTGACGGGTCATAGAATCTCGGCTTGCCATTCACCACAGCAACCTTATGCTCCTGGTGCGTTACCGTCGGCGGATCCATCGCCATGAAAAATTCAATCATGTTTTTTCACCTTCTTTTTTTCTTTTCCCTTCCCGCGCGACCGTGCTGGGTGGGCATCCCTCCTGTATGTGTGGGCGCGTCTTAACCGCCCCCACACTTTAAGGGGTGTGCCCGCACAATGCCCGCCCGATTAGGGTATATTTATATACAGGTGCCGGGCAAGCACTTGCCCGAATGCCCGCAACCAAGGTAACGGGCAGGCACATGTTTATTCCCGCGACCATGATGCCGGGCATTTGCTCGGTTTCCCGTTATTAAGGTGCCGGGCAAATGATTGCTACCAGTTTTTTTCTTCTGCAGGAAGTATTCTGCTTGTGCGTTTATCGATTACATACCCCAGATCAGGCAGCGAATTCCGAACTGTTTTTAGTGCTGGCACCTTTTCACCGACAGCCTCCGCATCGCCCTTCAAGATCTCATACAACTCATTCACAGTAGGATATTGGTCGTCATTTTCGAAGCGGTAATTCTCAATCGCCATAGTGTATTTGCTGCGCTTTGAATCCCGTTTCTTCTCTGCGTTTTTCTTTCTTCTTTCACTTGCCCTTTCATACAATGGCTTGCCGCTTTCCGGCTTGACATCCTTCAGACTGCCGACATCATCCAGCAGGTGTACCGGATAATCAAACCACAGGTTCACCGGCTCAAATTTAGGGAACTCGCGCAGCGTCCCATCGATCTGCCATGCTGTTTTTATATCTGCAGTTTTCACAGCATCAGCGATCTGCCTGTTAAGATTATCCATCTGCCATTTGTCCAGATGCCTTTTACAAAAATCTGTCATCTGAGCCTTGCTCAGCCGGTCATCCTGCGATGGTTCATCGTCTTCCGGCCACAGGTGGTGGGCAGTAAGAAAATCTTCACACGCCTTACAGACTGCCTTGTTTTCTTCCTGATCCATCAATTCTTTTGTGGTCTCCAGTTGGATGATATCCAGGAGCGCGTCCGGGTCACGGCCGAACACTCCGGATCCACTGGCGCGGTCGATCGCATTCTTGCCGCCCTGAAGCCCTTTCGAATGATGGTGGCAATAGATCACAGCACAGCCTAATTCCGTACAGATCTTGTCGAACTGGTTGCAAAATGCGGCCATCTGGTCGGCGCTGTTTTCGTCTCCTGTTATGACCTTATAGATCGGGTCGATCACGACAGCGACATAACCTTTTTCACGTGCCCTTCGGATCAGCTTCGGTGCGAGCTTATCCATTGGTACAGACTTCCCGCGAAGGTTCCAGATGTCAATGTTGGACAGGTTTTCCGGCCGGACCCCCATTGCCCGGTAAACATCTTTAAATCTGTGCAGGCAGCTTGCGCGATCCAGCTCAAGGTTGACATACAGGATCTTTCCCTGCGCACATTGCCAGTTCAGCCATTTCAGCCCTTCCGCTATAGCGATGCATAATTCGATCAGTAAAAAAGATTTTCCTGCTTTAGAAGGACCGGCTATGAGCATCTTGTGGCCCTTCCTTAATACATTGTCGATCAGACACGGCGCAAGCTCCGGAAGGTTGTCCCAGACATCGGACAGGCTTTCCGGATTCGGCAGATCGTCATTGACACCCTCGATCCATTCCTGCCATTCGTTCCAGTTCTGCTTCCCAATGTTTGTATCTACCAGAAACTGTTTGTGTCCGTTTCTCTCGACCCCCGGCATCCTGGACAGCCTGGACTGGTTCCGGTTC
>JAJBVF010000489.1 GCA_020859965.1 Clostridiales bacterium | reverse complement strand
CTCTTCCTTTTCATCTCCGCAGTCTGTAAATCCGGTCTCCGTCAGGATCACCTGCTTGTGTCCGTCTCCGTATTTACACATCACCCGATAGGCTGCGTCGTTGTAGTCTTTCCACAGATGATCCGGTTCAAAAATATCCAGAAACAGATCCATCCCGCCCTTGCTCTGATCCACGCTCATCTGGTAAGGATGCCAGGACAGCAGGTCAAAGTAATCATCGGTATTATCTGACCAGAATTCTCCGGATTTGATCCGGCGGTACATCTTATCCAACGTCCAGGCAATGCCGTACATCGGCGGAAGGTAATCCGGCAGATCTCCGCCCAGCCACGGAGTGGACAATGCCGGTGAAAAACAGGTAACCTTCGCATTTGGATTTCCTTTGCGGATTCCTCTGGCGGAAAAATACATCAGGTCAATCGCAATATCCATTTTTTCATCCGCCGTAAAAGGCTCCGCGCCCTCCTCTTCCAGAAACCCGTCCGGATGCAAAAATGCGTTCAGGTTCCACTCGTTTCCGACTTCCCAGTTTCCCACCTGCGGAAAAAGCTTCGCCTGCGTGCACCAGGATTCCTCCAGCATATAAAGTGCTTCCATATACAGGCTGCCTTCCGTAAGATCCCGTTTCGGCATGGCATGTCCCATTTTCTGTTTGCACCCTTCCGGAAGAAACCATTCATGGCTCATCCCCGTCACTTCCAGGTCCAGCTCGGCTGCCCTCTCCAGCAGCCGCCGGTGTGCGGCCACTACCTCCTCATTCGGCGTCACCGGATCCTTCAGAGTCTCGGTTAAATGCATCCAGGAGCGGTAAGCCGTACATCCCAATGCTTTTATCAGATCCAGATATTCCGCCGCCATCACACCGGTATCACTCTCCCTCTGAATCAAAGGTTCCCCCATTCCATAAAACCGTTCCGACAGCAAATCTTTGTCCCTCCTTCTCTGTAAAATGAAAAAACTCCCTTTTGTCATTAAAATAACATTCAGGAGATTTTTCATATATCATTATTATGATAAATTTGTCCTTTTTTTGACCAAATCCTCAGACATCTGATTGTCAGAATTCCCGGTTCCGCAGGTGACCCCATCGTCTGAAGTTAATGGGATTGCAGTCAGCCTGTTTCAATTCCCCACGGTCTGTCTTCAGAATAACGCTAAAAAACAGTTTCAGATCATCATCCGCCAGGTACATCAAATATCCGGTGCCGCAAGATATAAAGATTCTCCGTTGCTTTCAATGACATCCTTATACCAGTAGAAGCTTTTCTTGCGATACCGCTTAAGAGTCCCCGTCCCGTCATCATTGCGATCCACATAAATGAAACCATACCGTTTGGAGAGCTGTGCCGATGAAGCACTGACCAGGTCAATACAGCCCCAGGCCGTATATCCGATGACCCGGACTCCGTCCCTGATCGCTTTGTCGACCTGAATCAAATGGTCACGCATATATTCAATCCGGTAGTCATCCTGCACCGTCAAAATACCATTTTCATCTTCCACAAGCTGGTCTCTGGCGCCCAGCCCATTTTCTACGATAAACAGCGGCTTCTGATATCGGTCCCAAAGTACGTTTAATTCATAGCGAAGCCCCTGCGGGTCAATCTGCCATCCCCACTCACTTGCCTTCAATGTCGGGTTCGGAACGCCGCCCAGGAGATTTCCCTCTCCCCGCACATTTTTTTCAGGGTCTGCTGTCGCACACACACTGACATAGTAGCTGAAAGAGACAAAATCTACCGTATTTTTCAATAGTTCCCGTTCCTCTTCCGTGACCCTGATCTCAATCCCATTCTCTTTAAAATACTGATCCAGATAAGCCGGATACCTTCCCCGCACCTGCACATCCGCGAAAAAAGTATTAAAGTGATCCTCCTCCATTGCTTTAATCACATCGGAAGGATCCGGAGAAAGCGGATAAATCGGCATGCTCAGAATCATGCATCCCACCTGAAATCCCGGATTAATTTCATGCGCCCGTTTTACCGCAAGAGCGCTCGCCACCAGTTCATAATGAATGGCCTGATAAAGCTCAGACTGGGAAAGCTGCTCTTTCGGCGTATTGATTGCACCGCTCATAAATGGCGAATTCAGCACGGAATTAATTTCATTGAAGGTAAGCCAGTACTTCACCTTGTCTTTATATCTTTGAAAGACCGTTGTAACATACTTCTCATAAAATCCAATCATCTTCGGATTTGTCCAGCCATTGTAGTGCTCTGCCAGATACAGCGGTGTCTCATAATGGGACAGGGTGACAAGCGGTTCGATTCCGTACTTATGGCATTCATCAAAAAGAGCATCGTAAAACCGGAGTCCGGACTCATTCGGTTCCTCCTCATCCCCTTTCGGGAAGATTCTGCTCCATGCGATGGACGTGCGGAACACCTTAAAGCCCATCTCTGCCAGAAGCCGGATATCCTCTTTATACCGGTGATAAAAGTCAATCCCAACAAGCTTCAGGTTATCCTCCGTGGGTTCTTTTGTCCTTGGGCCCCTGATTCCCTGCGGCATGACATCCTGTATGGAAAGACCCTTCCCATCTTCCAGATAAGCCCCTTCGCACTGATTCGCAGCCATAGCACCGCCCCATAAAAAATCCTTTGGAAACATGTCCGTTTTCCCTCCTTCAGTCATGTTTTATCCTGTTTTTCCCAGCTTTTCCGGCGTCTGTTTTATAATTTCTCTGCAGACCTGCACCTCTGCAAATGCGCATAGACCGCGCCAATCAGGTTCGCGTCATTGAAGAATCTGCACACATCCACTTCTGCAGCCGGCAAATCCCACGGATATGCCTCATTGATTTTTTTCAATTCCTCGCGAATCAGCTGGATCAGCAGCGGCTGTACACTGATTCCGCCGCCAATGACAATTTTTTCCGGATCAAGAATAAACTGATAATTGTTAATCTGAATCGCCAGATGTCTCGCGAATTCGCGTATACCGGCAATGACTTTCTCATCCCCGCCATCCGCCATGGAAAAAATCCACTCGACGCTCAGAATCTCGTCCGGAATTACAGAGTACTTTGAC
>JAJBVF010000219.1 GCA_020859965.1 Clostridiales bacterium | reverse complement strand
AACAATGTAACAAAAATCCCCTGCGGGGAGCAACCTAATTCCCCGCAGTGGTTTTATGCGAGCATTGCAATATTCGCTTGGGGGATTACTATGATAGCAAAAAAATGGAATGAGAACTGGAAGTTCTGGGAGGATAAGGATTCCTTCGCGCTGGTCTGGAATGTGCCTGACATTGCACGGACGGTCACGCTGCCGCACGATGCGATGATCGAGCGCCGGGCATACGCCGAAAGCCCAAACATGGGTAATACCGGATTTCGTGACGGAGGCGTTTATACTTATGTGAAAAAACTGACCGTATCGGAAGAAATGAAGAATAAGCTTCTGATGCTGAAATTTGAGGGCGTTTACATGAATGCGATGGTTTATGTAAACGAGCAGCTTGCGGGAAAGAATATGTTCGGTTATACGACCTTTTATGTGCCTTTGAATGATTTCCTCCACTATGGTGCAGAAAACGAAATTCGTGTGCAGGTACGCAACAGCGGCATGACAAACAGCCGCTGGTATTCCGGCAGCGGGATCTACCGGGACGTGTATCTGCTGGAATCCGAGCTGACGTATCTGGTGCCGGAGGGGATTCGCATCAATACGGAATCCGTGGAAGACGGCTATGCGGTGATCCGGGTTATCTCCGAGCTGAAAAATCTTCAGCACGCGCCCGCGGATCTGATGCTGGAGACTGTAATCCGCGATGGAGCCGGAGCGGAGGTTGCAAGAGAGCATGCGGCCGTCACTCTGTCCGGATTGGAGGAGAGAACCCTTTCCCAGCGGATTGCCATATCTGATCCGCAGCTCTGGTCGGATGAAACTCCCGTATTGTATACGTATGAGATTTCATTGACTCCTGCGGCAGATTTAAAAAAGACAGAGGTAAAAACGGAGGATGCGGTAGATACGCTCACGATTCTGGATTCGGAGTCGGGTACTTTTGGCATCCGTACCCTGCAGCTGGACGCAAAGCGCGGTCTGCGGGTAAACGGCAGGAGCGTGAAGCTGCGCGGCGCCTGTGTACATCACGATTCCGGTCTTCTCGGAGCGGCGACTTATGAGGAATTCCATCTTCGCCAGGCGAAGATTCTGAAGGAAGCCGGATTTAACGCCATCCGTTCCGCTCATCAGCCGATGGCTCCGGCGATGTTGAAAGCCTGCGATGAAGTGGGAATCTATGTGATGGATGAGTTTTCGGATATGTGGAACCGTATGAAGTCTGATCTGGATTACGGCCTTTATTTCCAGGAATGGTGGGAGAAGGATGTGACCGCGATGGTCCGCCGCGATTACAATCATCCCTGTGTTGTTCTGTATTCCATCGGAAATGAAATTCCGGAGATCGGAAGCGATTCCGGCGCGAAAACCTGTTATCAGATCAATAAAAAGATAAAAGAGCTGGATGACACGCGCTACACGACCGCAGGGATCAATGGCGTGTTCGCAGCAGGCGACCGGATTGGTGAGATCATGGCGGAGCTTGCCGGTGCCTCCAATGGCGCAGACGGACAGGGAGGGGACGACGCACCGGCAGCCGGCGGCAATGTTAATGACTTCATGACGGTCATGGATACCCGCATGGATGACATTGTTGTGCATCGCGCGATCTCCGATAAGCTGGAAAAGGCGTGTGCGTACCTGGATGTAGCCGGGTACAATTACATGACAGCCCGCTATGAGAAGGATGCGAAGGAGTATCCAAACCGTGTGATCGTAGGCAGCGAAACCTATCCGCCAGAGATCGCGAGAAACTGGGGGATCATCAAAAATGTGCCGCATGTCATCGGTGATTTCACCTGGACAGGCTGGGATTACATCGGTGAGGCAGGCGTCGGCATTCCGGCATACCATTGGGGAGAAGGCGGATTTGGAGCAGGCTTCCCGGCACAGCTGGCATATTGCGGCGATATTGACATTACAGGAGTAAGAAGACCGGCTTCTTATTTCCGGGAATGCGTCTTCGGACTCCGTCAGGAGCCGTACATTGCCATACAGAATCCGAATCATTACGGTGAGCCATTGATCAAGACTCCGTGGGTCATCAGCGACTCGATTTCCTCCTGGACCTGGAAGGGCTGCGAGGGCAAGCCGGTGATCGTAGAGGTCTATGCGCCCGGAGACGAAGTGGAATTGTTTGTGAACGGCAGATCACTTGGCAGAAAGCCGAGTGGAGAGGAAGCGGGCTACCGCACACTCTTCGAGACGACCTACGAACCGGGAACGCTGACAGCTGTGGTATACAAAAACAGCGGCACAATCGCTGCAAAGACAGAGCTTCGTACCGCGGCGGAACCGGCAGCACTGGCACTGTCCTGCGAAGATACAGCCGGAGAAGAATTACTGTTCATCGACGTGTGCCTTCAGGATGCGTCGGGCAACCTCGTGACCGGAGCAGACTGCAAATTGAAAGCAGAGATATCCGGCTGCGCGGCTGTACTTGCCGGATTCGGAAGCGGCAACCCCAAGCCGGACTACAATTACATCGATGGAACTGCGGATACCTGGAACGGAACGGCGCTTTTGATCCTCAGAAAGACCGGGGAAGCGGGAAACATTTCCGTGAAAGTGAGCGCTGAGGATGGCCCCAGCGGAACACTGGAGATAGAAGGATAAAGAATTGAAAAAGTGATTGACACAGGCAGATTCCCGTGGTAGAATACAAAAAGTTGTGATTAACAGGAAAGCAGAGTATCCACTCTCACCCTGGCACGCGAAGTGTAGTACGGTAGTATATTAGTACGATGGCATTTCGGACTGTGACCAGCGGTTCATATGGACAGAAGGTATCATGTGCTTCTTTGAGCGTATGTCCCGGATATGCATTCTTACGGTATCCGGAAGGCGCGGAAAAGATAAGGACTGTCGAAGTATGAAAGTGGATAACCTGGTTATCCACTTTTTCTATCACAGGCGAACAGAGGGTGAGCACTCTCTCTGTCCGGATGATGCATATATGTTTATAGTCAGATCAGTGTGTGGAGGTGTACGAACATTAGCGAATTAATGATTAACGAACAAATCAGAGACCGGGAAGTCCGCTTGATCGGTGAACAT
>JAJBVF010000558.1 GCA_020859965.1 Clostridiales bacterium | reverse complement strand
TCTGGACGAGGTCCCCGAGGGACAGATGAGAGATGATCTTGCCATGGTCACGGATGAAGTCTTAATACAGCGGATTCAGGGAATCAAGAACGAGTAGGGCGTGTACATCACCCCGGCATTCCCGAAGCTCATCTATGTCCTCGAGGAGGACAACATCCGTGAGGGAAGCAAGTACTGGTACCTGACCCAGCTCGCCGCGGAGTGCACGGCAAAGCGGATGGTACCGGATTACATCTCCGAGAAGATCATGCTGCAGAACAAGATCGACGAGAACGGCGAGGGCCATTGCTATACCTGCATGGGCTGCCGCTCTTTCCTGACCCCTTATGTGGATGCGGAGACCGGACAGCCGAAGTACTACGGCCGGTTTAACCAGGGAGTTGTCACGCTGAACCTTGTGGATGTGGCTTGCTCCTCCGGCTGAAACATGAGCATGTTCAGGCAGATCTTTGACGAGCGTCTGGATCTGTGTCACCGGGCACTGATGTGCCGGCACAACCGCCTGAAGGGAACGCCGTCCGATGTAGCGCCGATCCTGTGGCAGCACGGAGCACTGGCCCGCCTTGAGAAGGGCGAGAAGATCGACAAGCTCCTCTACAACGGTTATTCCACGATCTCCCTCGGCTATGCGGGCTTAAACGAGTGTGTCCGTTACATGACGGGCAAGTCCCACACGGATCCGGCGGCAACGCCGTTTGCTCTCGAAGTGATGCAGCACATGAACGATGCCTGCGCAAAGTGGAGAGAAGAGACGAGCATAGCCTTCTCTCTCTACGGCACACCGCTGGAATCTACGACATACAAGTTCGCGAAATGCTTGCAGCAGCGCTTTGGCGTGATCCCGAACGTGACAGATAAGAACTACATCACCAACAGCTACCATGTGCATGTCACCGAGGAGATCGACGCGTTTGAGAAGCTGAGATTCGAATCCCAGTTCCAGGCACTTTCCCCGGGCGGCGCGATCAGCTATGTGGAGGTTCCGGATCTCCAAAACAATCTGGAGGCGGTCCTCGCCGTGATGCAGTACATCTACGATAACATCATGTACGCGGAGCTCAATACCAAGAGCGACTACTGTCAGGAGTGCGGCTACAACGGTGAGATCCTCATTCAGGAGGAGGACGGCAAGCTCTACTGGGAGTGCCCGAACTGCGGCAACCGCGATCAGAACAAACTGAACGTGGCGCGGCGGACCTGCGGCTACATCGGAACCCAGTTCTGGAACCAGGGTCGCACGCAGGAGATCAAGGAGCGGGTGCTGCATCTGTAGACACTGTTCCAAACGTATCACAGTTAAAAGGCACGGCTGCGAAAGGCCGTGCCTTAACAATGGAAAACCGGAGGGATCTTTATGTATTATTCCGGGATCAAACCCTTCAGCACAGAGAACGGTCCGGGCGTCCGCGTCAGCCTGTTCGTATCGGGCTGCCGGAACGCCTGTGAGGGCTGCTTCCAACCGGATACGTGGAACTTTAAACACGGAGAGCCGTTTACCGAAGATGTGCAGCAGGAGATCATAGAGTACTTAAAGCCGGACTATATCTCGGGACTTACGCTCCTCGGCGGAGACCCGTTCGAGCCGGAAAACCAGGCCGATCTGATCGACTTCATCCGGCTCGTGAAACAGACTTACCCGGACAAGACGATCTGGGCGTTCACCGGCTATCTCTTAGAGACAGAGCTGATGGAAGGAAAGAACCACACAGATGTGACGGATGAACTGCTCGGATATATGGATGTACTGGTAGACGGCCCGTTCGTACTGGAAAAAAAGAGCCTCATGCTTCCATACAGGGGTTCTGAAAATCAGAGGATCATCCTAATGGATGAGACGAGGAAAGCGGGCAGTGTTGTTCTGTCGCCGCTCATGGATGAAAGGGGTTGAAAACCCGGAGGATCTTCGCTATACTTAACACGCATTTGCGGATATGGCGGAATTGGCAGACGCGCTGGTTTTAGAAGCCGGTTGGGAAACCATGCAGGTTCGAGTCCTGCTATCCGCACTTTGTTGTGACAGTGCCCTCACCGTACACGCAGCACGGAGCGACCGTTTTATATTTATGAAAGAAGGGAATTACCTATGGCACAGGGAAATCCGCAGCCTGGAGAACAATATCTGCATTTTAAGGACCGCATGTACGAGGTGATCGCCATCGCATATCACTCGGAGACGATGGAAAAGTATGTGGTCTACAAGGCTCTGTACGATGACGGCAAGACCTATGTCCGCCCGTATGAGATGTTTGTAAGCGAGGTCGACCACGAAAAATATCCGCTTGTTACTCAGAAATACCGGTTCCAATATGTGGGACCGGATGAGGACGCCGGAAAAGAGGAAACGGACGAGGCTGACGGCGAAGAGCAGGCGGCAAGTCCATGGCTGGACCGTCTTCTGGATGCGGAAACCCCGGAGCAGCGGTATGACGTTGTCTGCACCATAAAAGGTGAGATCAATGACGAACTGATCGATGATATCGCGACGGTTTTGGATCTCTCAATCCCGGAGGGCGACTTAAACGACCGCTATGAACAGTTGAAATATTGCATGCGCACGATACAGAAGTATGAGTCGGGACGACTCCGGTAAGCGTACTGCCTACAGAAAAAACGCCGCCCTCTTTTAGGCAATGTCATTAAGTTAAGGGATTCATACGAAAACAGAACAGCCCGTTCACCAATTATTAAACCCGATGACCAAGATGCCGAAAAACCGGAAACAGATGTTCAGGATATGGATGCAGAGGAAGAAGACTTCGAACTGTGACTTCTTATTATGCTAAGCAGAAATACTTAAAAAAACGAAAAGGTCAGACATTTTGTCTGGCCCTTTATCGTATCTACTGTCTTTTTCTTTTCGGGTTCCATTGATATCCGCAGTTCCCGCAGCGGTTGACAGGCTGGCTGCTGCCGAGTAAACCCGTCTTGATATTCCATCCGCGCATGTTTGTTGAAATGTTCGTCGACCCGCATTTCGGACATTTGAGCTGATCTTCAGCCGGATTTTCCTGCGGCTGCGGCTTTAACGGGTAACCGCAGTGGATGCAC
>JAJBVF010000335.1 GCA_020859965.1 Clostridiales bacterium | reverse complement strand
ATCTGCGGGCACCAGGTGCGCCAGCCATACGCAGAAAAGGCCCAGCAGCACGACGGCGGAAGACCAGATATCCGTGGTAAAATGAAGGGCGTCCGCTTCCAGCGCCTGGCTCTTGTGCTTCTTGGCCACCCGGCGGAGCATGGCGGAGCGGTTCACGTCCACCAGCAGGGAAACGGCCACCACGGCGAAGGCCCACCAGGTGAGGGTGATCTCCGCCTCATTGTAAAACAGCCGGTCCACAGCCTCCCATACAATCCATGCGCAGGTAATCAGGAGCAGGGCAGTTTCCGCAAGCGCGGAAAGATTCTCCACCTTCTCATGCCCGTAGGGGTGGCTCTCGTCGGCAGGACGGGCGGCCACCTTCACGGCGTAAAAAGTCATGGCCGCAGCCATCAGGTCCAGGCCGCTGTGCAGGGCCTCGGAAATGATGCCCAAGCTGCCCGTCACGATACCGGCCCAGAGCTTGATGCCCGTCAAAAAGGCGGACCACAGGACGGAGGAAAAGGCCGCATGTGATTTTTCTTGGTGCGCTGCTTGTTCCATAAGACAGAGAAAAGGAAGAGGAGCATATCTAAGCCCGCCTCCCTTTCTTAGTCAATGATAACACAGACGGCGTTGAACTTCGGTCCCGTTCCATGACGGAATAGAGGTTTTCCCGGGAAAATGCGGGACAGAATATCGCGGATACTTTTAATGTTTATTATTATCTTGAATATTTTTTGAATGGATTTCTAATCAAGCCGGAACATGCCGGGCGTGTGGCGGAAATCCTTTTTTCCCGTGTAAAAATGATTACGGAGGTTCTTTCAACAAGGGGAAATGCCATCCTGTCCTCCCTCTGATGGACTGTGTCAGGAAAAGGCGGAGAAGGGGCCGGCAAAAGTGGTTATGCTCCACGTCCGGATGGTCGTGACATTTTCCGAAAATGGTTCTAAAAGATCAAATAAAGAGGGTTCGGTTTATTGAAATAATTGATATATCCTTCACATCATATTAGGATACATCATTCAGGGTAATGATATGGATCATGTTATGAGGTGTTCTTTATACATTTTTTTAATAGCAGTTTCAGGCGGGATAACTTTTTCGGAAGGGGCGAGGCGAATGATTGACCCGGTTGGGCATCCTGTGATGGATTTATGGGAGCCCCTCAACCCTGGCTATTCCGACCGGAAGTATCCTCCCGTCAATGGAAGATGGATTGAACAAAAGTTGATCGAATTCAATGATCATCAATATCTGCAATGGAAACTGATTCTTAATTGTGAAGAATGGATCGACGCGCGCCGCGGAACAAACCGGAAGCAGGGAGAGGCTTTGAATTTCCTGTCCGGATTCTACCCCAAAAAGGATTATGATGAAACGAACGACCGGGAATGGACGGACATTCAGGAATATGCGTTGTGCATTTACACCTATTTCACCGCGGATGGGAAAATCTGTGACCTTGACGATCAGGGCTATCACATGCGTGTGGTGGAAGAGAATAGGGGACGCAGGTGCGTCACTTTTTATGGTGTACGGGGAGAAGATGCCCTTTGTGCAAATGGTTACCACCGGGGAGAGGTTATTTGCCAGGAAGGGGCAGGGATTCTCAATGGTCCTTTCATTTTCAGGGAATCCTTTTTTGGAAAAGGAGATGATTCAAGAAGTGTCGTAAGCCAGGAGCCTGTGGATGTGGAACGTCCGGCTATTTTTCCGAAAGGACGAATGATCCGTTACCATCAGTACAAGGCAACGCCTGCCGTGGAGGCGGGCGTTGCCTGCCTGGAAGTTCATCAAGGATGGGAAGCGGAATTGACGGCTTCCACAAGAAAAACCTTTTATTTAAAAGAAAGATTTGGTGATTGGAACGATATCGATCAATTGCGGTTACTTCTTCCTGAAGATTTGCTTCAAGCAAAGTATTATCTGGACCCTTATGATGTAGCTGAAGCGGAATATACGGACAAGTTTGGCCGGTTGACTCGTGGCCTTCAGGGGTGGGCCCGGCGTTGTGCAGACCATTATGAACCTGGGAGTGATTTGGGAGGAGGCCGCGCCGTGAAGGAAATCCGCTATTACGACGAAAACGGAGAGTTAAGTTCCGATCATTTAATGAAGTGTGCTATTATCCGTTTTTCCTATCCGGAACATGGATTCCAGCAGATCAGTTATTTTGATGAGCATGGCAGGGAATTGAAGCATTTTCAAAAAGCAAGGGAAGGGCCTTTGGAAAAGGAAGAGCCATATAGTTATTATTCCATGTTAAACGAAGATATTACCTGCTATGAGCCCGACAACCGGGATGAAGGGGAAATAATAGAGCGTGAGGCGGACTAGCGGAGAGAGGATAAAGCGGTCGTCCATCTTTTCCTGGAGATGCTCGCGCTTTCATCAAATTAAATAAGACGGGCAGTCTTTCCGTAGAATGATTACTCCAGATTGTGGGAGGAATTGTTTATCCGGTTCCCTGGGGTTTGCTTCCATGCTTCCGTGACCTAAAAAAGTATTGCCAATGCTGGGGAATACGTTATTTTGCGTGTGTTGAGAGTGACTGCCAAGCGGTAGCCGGAGCCCCTTAAGGGAGTGCGGCGTGTTCCCCGGCAGAGTATCCGGTCCCTGTAACCTATTTACGGATGGCCGCACCCTGATTCCCTTCCTGCGTGGTATTTGCGAAAGACAATGTGTTCGCCCGGGTTGAAGAACAGTTCCACTTGTTAGTTTGTCTCTTTTCACATACACTTACTATTATTCCCAATTCTATGTCAGGACATAATAAATGGTCTAAGATCAAGTACGTTAAGGCTAAGGAAGATGCCAAGAAGGGCAAGGTGTTTGCCCGCTTTGCCCATGAAATCATGCTGGCCGCCAAGAGCGGCGGCGGAGATCCTGATCTGAACCCTCGCCTGAGGGCCGCCATTGACGGGGCCAAGGCCGTGTCCACCCCCAAGGAGAATATTGAACGCGCCATCAAGAAAGGCACCGGGGAACTGGGCGGCGCCACCATCCAGGAGATTACTTATGCCGGCTCCGGCCCGGCGGGGACGGCGTTGGTGTGTGCAGGGGCGCCGGCCG
>JAJBVF010000173.1 GCA_020859965.1 Clostridiales bacterium | reverse complement strand
GTTCCAGACCGCGGGAACGAAGCCGAGACAGCCCTCCGGCGGCGGCTCCTGAGGCGGTCGGTAAGCGCCCGCTGCATAGCGTTTCGCCTCCCTGGTCATGCGCCGTAAGGGACGCCAAACGGTAAAGATGCAGACCAGCAGGCTCACCAGTATAACAATGCACAGAATAACACATACGAGATAATTCATGGCAACCTCCGATCATTTGGTTTCAAATTTGTATCCGATCCCCCATACGGTGGCAACGCTCCAGCTCTCGTGATCCTTGATCTTCTCGCGGAGACGCTTTACATGTACGTCGACGGTCCGGGTATCACCCAGGTACTCATATCCCCAAATATTGTCGAGAAGTTGTTCCCGTGTGAACACCTGATTGGGGAAGGAAGCGAGAAAATACAAAAGCTCCAGTTCTTTCGGCGGCATATCGATGACCTCGTTTTTGTAGAGTACGGAGTAGTTTGTCAGGTTGATGACCAAATCCGGATATTCGACACATTTGATCTCGTTTTCGTCACTCTCCGTCGTGCTCGTCTGGAACCGGCGGAGCACCGCCTTGACACGGGCCACCATTTCCTTGGAATCAAACGGTTTCATAATGTAGTCATCTGCACCGAGCTCTAAGCCCAGCACCTTGTCAAAAACTTCTCCCTTTGCGGACAGCATGATGATGGGAGTATTGGAGTGAGTGCGGATCTGCCGGCATACCTGATAGCCGTCGATCCCCGGAAGCATCAGGTCCAAAAGGACAAGATCCGGATGATATTCTTCAAACTCCGTGAGAGCGGATTCCCCATCCCCGACAATGCGGGTGTCATAGCACTCCTTTGCAAGATACATCGAGATCAGTTCCGCGATATTTGCATCATCATCAACGATCAAAATTTTCTGTTTGACTCCCATATGTGATCCTCCTAAGTAAAAGCTGTGACCGAAGCGCTAGCAAAACGTCGCGATTGTCACGCCGGTGTCACCTTCGCCGAATTCGCCGAGGTGGAAATCTTCAATGTAGTTTAGCTGACGGAGACGGTTCTGTACAGCGTTTCGAAGCGCCCCGGTCCCCTTTCCGTGTACGATGCGGACACTTTTTAAGTGGGCGAGATACGCGTCGTCCAGATATTTGTCCAGCGTCATAAGCGCTTCATCGACTGTCATCCCGATGAGATTGATCTCCGGAGAGATTGAGCGCGACTTGGACTGTTTCAGACTGCCTGCGCCGGTTGCATGCGTGGCAGTAGGTAACGTCTCCTTTTCTTCTATCAGGGCCAGATCCCGGATGTTGACCTTATATCGCATGATCCCGGCTTGGACATACAGATTCCCCTTTGCATCCGGCAGGGTGTGAACGGTTCCCGTGAGATTCATATCAAGGATCCGGACCTGATCGCCTAAGTGAAGCTTCTCGGGAGCCGGGGAATTTCTCCTGGCTTTTTTCGGGACTGCAGACGCATTCTGCGCCTTTGTCATCTCTTCCCGAACCTTGTTGCGCTCGCGTTCCATGTCAGCGGCGTCCGGGCTTGCGGTCCCGAATTTATGGAAATTGCGGATCGCCTCATCCGCCACGGCTTTTGAGTTTTTTAAGATGCCGGCGGCTTCCTCGTTTGCCTCCCTGAGGATCTGGGCTTTGGTTTCCTCCAGGTCCTCCTGCTGCTTATCAAGCTGTTCCTTTTGTGATTCGAGATCCGCTTTGAAGCGGCCGATCTCGGCCTGATCCTGCTCTACTTTGCGGCGTCTCTCCTCCAGATTGGAGATGACGTCCTCAAAGCTCTCCGTCTCGGCGGAGATGCGGGAACGCGCATCGTCGATCAGTCTTGCGTCCAATCCCAGTTTCTGAGAGATGGAAAAGGCGTTGCTCTTGCCGGGAAGACCGATGAGCAGGTTATAGGTGGGACTTAAATTCTCTACATCAAACTCGCAGCAGGCATTTTCTACCCCTTCCGTAGACAGGGCATAGAGCTTTATCTCGCTGTAGTGGGTCGTACACATGGCCCGGATGTCCCTTGTGCGCAGCCGTTCCAGGATGGAGATTGCCAGGGCGGCGCCCTCATCCGGGTCGGTGCCGGCGCAGAGCTCGTCAAAGAGTACGAGACTGCCGCGGTTGGCCCTTTTTAAGATGGATGCGATGTTTGTCATGTGGGACGAGAACGTGCTCAAGCTCTGTTCAATGCTCTGCTCATCCCCGATATCTGCATAGACCTGCTTAAATACCGCCAGTTCGGAGTGGTCTCCTGCCGGGATATAAAGTCCCGCCTGTCCCATCAGGGTCAGCAGGCCGACAGTCTTAAGCGTCACAGTCTTGCCCCCGGTATTCGGGCCCGTTATGACCAACAGGGAAAAGTCCTCACCCAGCCGGATATCGATCGGAACGACCTTCTTTGGATCCAGCAGAGGATGGCGCCCTTTTCGGATGCAGATCCGCCTTTCCGTGTTGAAAACGGGAAGCATGGCATCCTGGATCCGTGCAAGCTTTGCCTTCGCAAAGATAAAATCCAGAGTCACGAGGATATGAAAATCTTCGGAAATTTCCGGGATGTGTTCCGCGGCCTGCCCGCTTAGCTCGGACAGGATGCGGTCGATCTCCGCCTGTTCCTGCAAGAATAATTCCCTTAAGTCATTGTTTAAGTTTACAACAGCCATGGGCTCGATGAAAAGCGTGGAGCCGCTGGAGGATTGATCGTGGATCATCCCCGGCCCCTTCGCTTTGTATTCTGCCCGAACCGGAAGACACTAGCGATCGTTGCGCATTGTGATCACCGCGTCCTGCAGATACGACCGGGTCACGGAATTGTTCAGCATGCCGTTTAGCGCATTGTGAATGCGATCGCCTGTGCCCCGGATCTTCCGTCGAATATTTTTAAGCTCCGGGCTGGCATCTTCGCTGATCTCATCCGGGGAAGGGATGCATCGGCGGATCTCCTCCGCGAGCGGGCTTAAAGGCTCCAGCGCATCGAACATGCCGCTTAACGAATCACCTGCACCGACTGCGTTCTCCTCGCGGGGAACTGCGTCCGGACGCGCCTCCCGGGAGTAGGCCTTGGCGCGCTTTGTCACATCTAAAAGGCTTAGCAG